>CAIYFF010000441.1 GCA_903925435.1 uncultured Planctomycetota bacterium
AGCGCAGGCTTCGCTGACTCTCGAACTGACTCGGGCAGCGTTGTTTCACTTCAAAGCCGAGACAGCAGGCGGCTTGCCAGTGGCGGATGCCGTGGTCGACAGTGGGGAGTGCACGCCAACCGATGCCTTAGGGCGTGGCGACTACCGAGGCACCGCACCGAAGTGGGTTGGCGCACCGGGCTTCTCCGTCACTCCCGCCCGGTCTCGGACGGGCGACGGCAGTGCGTCGAACCCGCTGCGATTCGTGCTCTCACCCGGCAACGCGATTCGGTTCCGGGTGCGAGGCATCCGCCCAGAGCATGCAGGGTTCTTTCGAGTGCGCGTCATGAGCTCAATCCCCGTGGTGGCTGGCGGAAGCAAATGGAGGTCACCGTTTCACGGTCGATTCGGTGCGAGTTCTTGGGATGGCGGAACGTCCTGGACTGTCGCGACAGACGGACAGGAGAGAGAGCGCATCACCCTAGATTGCGCGCTCACATCCTCCTTGGAGTGTGTGCTGGACTCCTTGGAGCCCGGGATCGCGTGTACCGCCAGTCTGGAGGACGGCCTGGGAAACGTGCTCTCAGAGAGTGGATTGGCAACTCCGGCTTTCGGTACGGTGGTCGACCTCGAACTTGGCGCGCACGAGCGTCCGAGCGAGGTGGCGGGATTCGTGACGGACTCCGCCGGCGATGGGGTGCCGAATGCTGTCGTGGGACTTCAGATGGGAAAGGCCTCGACGTTCTGCCTCACGCAGTCGGATGGTCGATTCCAGTTGGTTAGCGCAGTTGGCACTGGAGCACTCTTGCGCATCGAGAAATCTGGCTACGTGAAGTGCGAGGTTCCACTCGACTCCGAGCGACGCGAACCGTTGCGCATCCAGCTCGTTCGAGGCAGAACGGTCACGGTTCGCGTTGTCGACGAGGGCCGAGCACCAGTCGACCTCTATCCAGTGCCAGTCGGTTTCGAGAGGATCCAGCAGGAGGTGCTGCGGGCAGGTGTCGCGGTGTGGTCAGACTTACCGGACTCGGTCGACTTCGAGCTTCGCCTGCAAGGCCGCACCTTCCGTGCTACCTGCAACCTGCCAGAAGAAACGCTGGAGTTCGTGGTGCCGCGGCTCGGATCTCTCCTTGTCGTCCACAGTGGGATCGCACGGGACAACGGGCTCGACGAGAAGAACTGCCGCGTGGAGCTCGAACTTGTGGCTGCGCCACAGTCTGCTCCGACTCGAGTGCAGTTCGGACCAGGGGATGTCACGGTCAAGAATCTGATCCCCGGCGAATACCGTGCGTCCCTGGTCATCGAGCAGAAGGGGAAGGACGGTTCGGTGCGCGCAGTCCTTCCTACGGGGCTGACTACGACGCTTCGGGTCGAGGCGGGGATGGTGAACAGACTGCGCTTCTGAACAGTGCGCGTGCCTACGACCGCCCCTGCCCCGAGCCCTCGCTCGGGTTGGTCCGCTGCCATCCGCCGCGCTGAAGACCTGAAGTCCTCGCCGCTAACGCTCACCACTCCAACCGCTGCACCGGCGGCCACCGCGCTGGCGCGATCTCCCTGTGCAACGACATTCGCGAAGTGACCTCGGTGCTCGCGAGCGTCAGCGGCAAGAAGCCTGCGACCCGCTGAGCGCGCACGCGATGTCGGTCTCGAACGTGCGCTGATTGCGGCAGGTTGCGCAATCTAACGATCGCGCATCAACCGGACTGCTCGCCCGCGGACTCTGCAGCCTCTGCTTCGATTGGCTCTGCGATTTCGGCTTCGTCCTGCTCAGGCTCCGGGATCGCTTCGATCGAAGCCTCATTGGGCGCTTGCTCCTCGAGCCCGATGTCATTGCCTTCGCCCGCAGCCTTCGCCATTGCCGCTGCGGCGTCCTTCTGGCGTTGCTTCTCTTCTTCGGCCGTGATGCCCGCGAGGATCTGGTCTGCTGTGACTTCTTCGCCGCCCTTGTAGGCGAGCTGGATATCGCCAAAGCACTGATCCTGGAACGCGCGCAGGTAGCCCTGCTTCATCATTTCGAGCAGCGCAATGAGCGTCCCGATCAGTCCATAGCGGCCTTCGCGCTTGTCGAAGATCTCCGTGAACCCAACCTCGCGCTTCTCTTTGAACTGCGTCAACAGGCGGCGCGTGTAGTAACCGACGTCGCGCTTGTCGACTTCGATCTCCATCGTCGCCTGCTGGCCAATCTGGTCGAGCAGCTTGGCGAACGCAGACGTGAGGTCCCACACCTGCACCTTGCCGATGTCGAGTTGATCGTCCTCGTCGGTGTCCTGCAGCTCCTTGGGCAGCGCCATGACAAGCGGCGTCTGGCGGCTGCGGCGGTCGGCGCGGGAGTCGAGTTCGCGCGCGAGGTCGCGGTAGCGCTTGTACTCGAGCAGACGTCGAATCAGGTCGTCCTTGGGATCGAGCTCCTCTTCGAGTTCGACTGCCTCGGTCGGCAGCAGCTCGCGCGACTTGATCTCCATCAGCGTGCTCGCCATCACGACGAAATCGCCGATGTCGTGCAGGTCCAGCTGCTTCAGCACGTCGAGGTGCTTGAGGTAGTCCTTCAGGATCGGCGCGATCGAGATCTCATGCACGTCCACTTCCTGCTGCCGCACGAGGTGCAGCAGCAGATCCATCGGACCAGAGAAGACGGGCAGTTGGACGCGGTAGGACACAGAGGACTCCTCGGCGCATGCTCGCAGACGAGCCGCCGCAGGGGAACTGCCTTGATGGCCGAATGCGCTGAGTGGACGCGCGTTCTGCTGCGCGCGCGAGCGACCAATTCGACGGCGGAAAGGTGGCGCGCGGGGTGCGATACTCTCGCCCCCCATGGACCAACGGATCCAACGCGCACGCGAGATCATCGCGCACGAAGCCGAAGCCGTGCAGCGAGTCGCCGACCGCATCGGCCCAGACTTCTGCGCCGTTGTCGACCTCGTGCTCGCCCGCAAGGGCCGCGTCGTGACCGCGGGCATGGGCAAGGCCGGCATCATCGCGACCAAGGTCTCGGCGACGCTCGCATCGACGGGCACGCCGTCGATCTACCTGCACCCGGCGGAAGCGATCCACGGCGACCTGGGCCGCATCGGCGAAGGCGACGTGCTGCTCGCGTTCTCAAAGTCTGGCGAGACCCAAGAACTTCTCATCATGCTGCCGCACGTGAAGTCCGCGGCCGTGCCGATCGTCAGCGTGACGCAGAGCCGCAATTCGACGATGGGAAGGCACAGCGACATCGTGCTGGAGCTCGGCGCCATCGACGAATCCGGGCCGCACGGCCTCGCGCCGAGCGCGTCCACGACGGCGATGCTGGCGCTCGGCGACGCGCTCGCGCTGGTCGTGCAAGAAGGCCGCAACGTCGGTCCGCAGGAGTTCGCGCGCTTCCACCCCGGCGGCGACCTCGGTCGCAAGCTGATGAAGGTGGACGAACTGATGCGCCGCGGCGACCGCAACCCAGCAGTCGAGAGCGGCTCGACGCTGCTGTTTGCGATCGAAGTGATGACGCGCACGCCGGGCAGGCCTGGCGCCACTTCGATCACGACAAAGGACGGCTCGCTGCTCGGCTTCTTCACCGATGGTGATCTGCGGCGGCTGATCGAACGCGGCCTCGCGGATCCGCGCACCGTGCGAATCGACGACGTGATGACGAAGAACCCGCGGCGGATCTCGGACGAGACCTTCGCGCTCGAAGCGCTCGGCATCATGCGCCAACTCTCGATCGACCAACTGCCGGTGGTCGACGCGCAGCAGAAGCTCATCGGTTTGCTCGACGTGCAAGACTTGTTGGACCTCAGGATCGGATGAGCACGGATCAGAAGCAGGACCTCGCGCGCCTTCCCGATGTGAGCGCGCTGCGCCGCATCCGCATGCTGCTGCTCGACGTCGACGGCGTGCTGACCGATGGTCGCATTCACTTCGACCCCGAGGGCCGCGAGTACAAGTCGTTCCACACGCGCGATGCGGCGGGCCTCGTCTATTGGCATCGCAGCGGGCACCTATCGGGGTTCTTGTCGGGACGCGGCGGCCACGTCGTCGAGATGCGCGCAAAGCAACTCGGCATCCACGAGCCAGTGCTCAACCGCGTCGACAAGGAACGCGCGTTCGAGGAGATCCTCGCGCGACAGAAACTCGACGCATCCGAAGTTGCCTACGTCGGCGACGACTTGCTCGATCTGCCGGTGCTGCGCCGCGTCGGCTTCTCTGCGACGGTCTCGGATGGCGCCAAGGAAGTCCGCGACGCGGTTCACTTCACGACGCGCACAGCCGGCGGCTTCGGCGCGGTGCGCGAAGTGATCGAACTGCTGCTCCAGCAGAAGGGACTCTGGGACGCCATCGTCCAGCGCGGAGGGCTCGGGTGAAGCGCGCGCTCCTGTTCGTCCTGCTGCTTGCCATCGGTTTCCTCGTGCTCGTGCTGTCGCTCGACGACAACGGTCGCAAGCAACGTGCGCAGCAGCCAACGCAAGACGCGGCGCAACCTGAGCCGAAACGCGAGCCCGCGACGGATGCGATCCGCCTCGACCAAGAAGGCACGCAAGTCGGCCTGAGCGGCGCGTTCACGATCAACCGCCATCGCGACGTGCCGCGCGAAGGCGGCGGCGTCGTTCGGCAGAAGATCTACGAGCTGACGTGCAAGGACAGCGCGCCTGCGGCGGATGGTCGCCATCGGTTGCAGGATCTTCGCGTTCGCTTCTTTGACGACGGCAAGCACGCAGCGGACCTGACGGCTTCACGCGCGCTCGTCGAACTGGAAGCCGGGGCCAACAAGCAACGTGAGCTGCGCGAGAACCGCGAACTCGAGTTGGAGGATGCGCTGCTCGTCAGCGTGCCTGGCGGCGACCTTCCGCCCGTGCGCCTAGAACTCGGGCTCGTTCGCGCGCTGGTCGACGAAGCAGCGATCTCGTTGCACACCGCGGACGAGAACCAACCGGTCACCGTGATCGTCGACGGCGCGCGCAGCGGTGAGTTGCGCGGCCGCGGCATGCGCGCGCGCTTTCCCCGCGAACGCAATCGCGACGACAGCGCGCTCGAACTCGTGATCCAGAAGGAGCCCATCGTGCAGATGCAGGGGCTCCTGCTGAAGGCGAGCGGCACGCTGCGCTACGTCGAGATGCTGCGCTCCGGCGCCGCGTCGATCGCGCTCGATCGCGACGTGTCCGCGGACCTAGAACCGCAGCAAGGCGCGAAGAACCCCGTCGGCGGCGCGCTCGTCGTCACAGGGCAACGCATGCTCGGATGGCTACAGCGCAGCCAGAAGCAACGCGGCTCGGCGAGCGGGCGCGGCGCTGCGTTGTCTTGGACCGCGCTGCGGCTGTTTGGCGAGCCAGCGCACGTGCACACGGACACGATCGACCTCGACAGTCCGCGCATCACGGTCGAGCCGGGCCCATCGGGCGAACTCGCGACGATCACGGCGGACGGCGGCGATTCATCGCTGCAGCAACGCGGCGAGCAATCGGCGAGCTTCCGCTCGGCGCATCCGATCCGACTGCATCGCGCATCGGCATCGATCGCAGCAGTGCATCGCGCGTTCGGCATTCCATCCTTCGCGCTCGGCGCGCTCGCACAGATGGAGATCGTCGTGTTCGAAGGCGCAGCGCAGGTCGACGCGCAGGATGGCGTCGAGTTGCGCACGGACCGCGGCATGCACGTGTTCCGCCCGCAATCGCAAGGCGACGCCGCGGCGCTCGCTGCGAGAGCCTTCGGTGAAGTGCGCATCGCCTACGGCAAGGGACAAGATCGCGTCGAGGCGAGCGGCGACTCCGGCTTCCTGCTCGCGCGGTCCATGCGCGGCGACGACTTGCGCATGGGCAAAGACGACGCAGCCTCGCCGCAACGCTTTCAAGTGACGCGCGGCGCGTTGCGACTCTCGGGCACGGGCGCTGCGCGCGTCGTGCGCGCGATCGACGGCAAGGTCTCGATCTCGTTGCGCAGCGCGACGCCATCGATCGAAGCCGAGAATGGAGCGCGCGACACATCGGCGTTCGGCACCCTCAAGAACGCCAACTCGCTCGATGCCACGATCGCCGACTCGTTGCTCGTCGCGTTCACAGCCGAAGGAACGCCTGCGGATCTGGAGACGAAGCAAGGCGGGCAACCGTTGTTTGCCAAGGCGCTGCGCATCGAACAGATCAGCGACGCAGAGTGGCGCCTTCTCGGCAAGCGCGAACAGCTCGCGACGCTGCGCTACGGCTCCGACGTCGCGGAGAAGGGATCGATCCGTGGCGACTTGCTCGCGCCTCGCATCGACATCCATCGCGTCACCGAGCGATCTGTCGTGCTCGATGCGCGCGGCGAAGCTGGGGAGCCAGCGCGACTCGACGCCGACGCGCCGATGCGCTCGGGCAGCGACGCAAGCCACGTTGCCGTGCGCGCAAATCGCATTCGCGCCATGCCGTTCTCCGCGGGCCCCGATGCGCTGCTGCGGCGCATGATGCCGTTTGCGTCGACGACGTTTCCGATCGTCGCGGGACCGCTTGCCCAGCCGTGGATCACCGCGGACGGCGACGTGATCGCGGACATCCAAGAGGATCCGCAGAACCGGTTGCACGTCGAAGCCCATTCGCTGCTGGCGCGCCCCGGATCGCGTTCGATGCAGATCGAAGGCAACGCAGACGCGCTGCGTCTCGCCAAACTCGTGCGCTTCGAGCAGGGAGTTGAGTCGCTCGTCGGAGAAGGCGCGCGCATTCGCTTCTTTGACGACGGCGGCGAGCACGTCTCCATGCTGACCACGTGGTCTGGGCGCAGCGCGATCGCGCCGCCTCGCGTGTGGTTCCGCAGCGCGTCGAGTTCCGTCGGCTGGCTCCGGGGCGAATGCCAAGGCGAGATCGAAGTCGTGCGCGAAGCCGTGCGCTTCTTCGGACCCGTGCAAGCCACAGGCATGAAGAACGACGGGACTGAAGATCCTCTCGGCATGCGCGTCGACGCGCGCGAACTCACGATGCGGCGACACAAGGACACTGGCGAGTTGCTCGCCGTGGACGCGGGCGGCGGCGTGACCGTGCGATGGCGCGATCTCTACGCGCACAGCAAGAAGGTCGAACTGGACCTTCGCTGGCAACGCTGCATCGCTGAGGATGCAGATGGAGCCGAGGTGCGATTCGGCAACGGTCAGAGCTACAACGCGCAACGCATCGAAGCCAACTACGCGACTTACACCGTGCGCAGCTACTTCGGACGACTGCAGCAAGATCAGGGGAGCGAGCCGAAGTGAGCGCCAAGAACCGCCACACGATCGCGTGGATCGCGTGCATGACTGCGTGCGCAGCGCTGCGCGCGCAGGACCCCGCCACGGTCGCGCCACCGCAGCAACCGCTCTTCCGATTCGACTTCGCGTTCGGCAGCAGCGGCCCGCAGGACGACTTCTGGGAGACGTGCGGCTTTGGCGGCTTCCGCTTCCAGTGGCCCGCGCTCGACATGGAGATCCGCGGCAAGAACGGCCTCTTGCTGTCGGATCGCAGCGCCGTGCAGAAGCTGATGCAGCGGAGCAGCGGCGACAGCCCGGTGCCCACGCGCGAGCCTGAGGATCCAAAGCCGCGGCGCGCGATGTCGACGGAGCTGCTGCAGAAGCGCGCAGAACGCATGCTGAACGCGATCGGCGGCGGCAAGAAGCCTGAGCTGCCGCCCGGCGAACTCGCGTACGAAGCGCCGCGCTTCCTCTACTTCGAAGGAGGCGTGCAGGTGCTGCGGCAAGGCGTGCTCGTCGCGCGTTGCGAACGCATGTGGATCTCGCCGATCGACGATCGAATCATCGTCGAAGACGCAGAGCTGCGTTGGCAACAGGATGACGGCAAGGGCGGGCCGCCATCGATGTTCGTCGTGCGCGGCAAGAAGCTGGAGAAGCAAGGCGCGCGCTGGACGGGCCGCGATCTCACGGTCACGAGCTGTGTCGCCGCGGAGCCTCACGTTGCGATCGCGAGCGGCGAGCTCGAGCTCGTCGAGCGCGAAGGACAGTTCGAGGTCTGGAGCCGCGACAACCATCTCGTGCTCGGCGGCGCATCGGTGCTGCCGTTGCCCGACGCGCACTTCCTCAGCGCCGAGCAAAGCGCCTTGCCGATCAAAGGCGTGCGCTTTGGCTTCGCTGGCATCGACGGCGTGCGCACCGAAGTCGAACTCGGCATGCCGTGGCAGAGCTCGGGCGGCGCGATGCACGAGTGGCTCACGGGCCGTCCCGCGCATGAGTTCCGCGGCGAATGGAACCTCGGCCTCGGCTTCATCGAGAGTCGCGGCTTCCCGATCCGCGGCGACGTCGACTACGGCGCGAAGAACCTCTACCAGGGCCGCACCGAAGGCTTCTGGATGGAGGACGACGGGCCCAATCGTCGCGAGATCACGACCAACCTCGATGGCTCCGAGATCGACGACCGCGAGCGCACGTTGCTGCGCACTGAGAACCGCGTGTTCTTGGGCGAGCGCACCAACCTCGACCTGCAGGCATTCACTGCCGGCGATGCCGCGGTCTACAGCGAGTTCTATCGCAAGGACTACCGCAGCAGAGAGCTGCCTGAGAGCAGCGCCTACTTCCACCACGCGTGGGACAACGTGCTCGTCACCGCGACGGGTCGATTCCAGGCCGACGAGTTCTCCTATCGCGACGA
>CAIYFF010000442.1 GCA_903925435.1 uncultured Planctomycetota bacterium
ATCGCGATGATCCTCATCGTGCACGGAGTCGAGACCTACATCCTCAACCCGCGCATCTACGGTCACCACATGCGCATGAACCCCGTGCTCGTGCTGATCGTGCTCACGGTGTTCGGCAAGCTCTTCGGCGTGTGGGGCTTCTTGCTCGGCATCCCGCTCGTGAACTACGTGTTCCGGCACGCGATCCGCTTCCCGCACGACCAGCCGACAGACGGCGTCTGAACCGCGCTGCGCCGCGTGTTGGACGCGGCGCGCGCACGATCACTGCACGATCGTCACTGCACGACGATCACTGCACGACAATCACTGCACGACGGTCGAGACTGCGTTGCTGAGCGCTACGCCTTCGACCGCGCCCGCGTCGAGCGCGAGTGCCTGATTGAGGATCGTGAGGCCGCGGAACACGACCGACGACGGGACCGACAGGTTGAGGTTGGCCCTGCCCGCGGCATCCGCGAGGACGAACGTGTTGAAGTCCGGCACGAGATAGAGCGTGCCACCGAACAACGGAACCGCCGTTCCCGTGAAGCCCGTGCAGAACAGCATCGGCGCGTTCGGCAGCATTGCGCCAGCTTGCACGCGCAGAGCGCCGGCAATCGACGCACGACCAGACAGCGCAAGCGTCACGGGACCCGCAACGCCGCTCGTGCCGGTTCCGCCGGAGTTGAGCGCGCCGGACGCAAAGCGCGAGCGCTTCAGCATCACTGCATCCGCCGCGGTCCAGAAGCCCGGCGACGCGCCGATGTCGACGGTCGTCGAGCCCTGAGCAAGCCAGTAGCTGCCGACTTCGCGCCAACCGCTGTTGGCTGCCGAAGCGAAGCTGACCGTCGCAACTTCATTGCCGGTCGCGTTCGCAACGGTCACCGGCGTCGTCGCCGCATAGCCGCCGGTCGTCGGCACGTAGGCGAGCACCGTCCAAAGCCCCGTCTCGCCGACTGGCAGGGTGTAACGAACGCGAGAACCAGCGGGCGCAGTCGGCGCCGCGAGCGCCGCAGAACCCGCATTGGAGCCGGTCGTCGGCAGCACGTTGAAGCCGGTCGAAGTCGTCGTCGGATCGTTCTCTTCGCGCACGGTCGGCAACGGCCGCCAGTTCGCGGGCCGCCCCGGAATCGCCGCAGGCGAGGCGAAGTACTGCGTCGTCAGCGACGGCAGATCGTCATAGATGCCCTCCGCATACCAGAACACGTGCCCCGGCAGATTGCGCGTGCGGTCGGCGGCGACCATGCCGAGCACATCGGCCGTCGGCGTGCCCGTGATTGCGCGGATGCCCGGCGCGATCTTGCTGCGCTGCGCCGCAGGAACCGCTGCGAGCTGCTGGTCGAGCGTCGTCGTATAGCTCGCAAGCGTGGTGCGGTAGACCTGCGGATAGATCAAGTCGATCGAGCTGCTCGTGACCCACTGCGGCCAATCCTGCAGGAAGGTGTCATAGCTGCCCGGCCAGACGGTCGGCGCATCCGTGACGCGCACGGTCGTGCGCCGCGCCTTCACTGCGGTGTAGAGATCGGTGTGGAACGCATTGAGACGATCCGCGCGCCAACGCTTCCACGCGGCGTTGTTGACGTTCGTCGGCGGCACATTGCCCGTCGCAGCCTGATATGCAGCCGCGGTGGTCGCGTCATAGCCAAAGCTCGTCGACGGATAGCGGCAACGATCGAACTGGATCGCGTCGACGTCGTAGCGATCGACGATTTCGACGGCCATGTCGATCAAGAACTTGCGCACCGCCGGGTGCTCGTGGCTCGCCCACGTGAAGAACCCGCCACCACCGTCGGACACCTGCGTGTTGCCGACGTTGTCGCGACCGATCCACGTCGGATTCGCAGTCAGCACAGGCCCCACTCCCGTCGGCCCTGCAAACCATCCGCTCCATCCGAACATGAAGCCGTATTCCATCCACGCCTCGACCTCCATGCCGCGTTTGTGCGCTTCGAAGATCATCTCTGCGAGCGGGTCGCGGCCGATGTAGTCCGGATCCTGTCGCTGTCCGCAGGCGGCAAGCAGCACATCGCTCGG
>CAIYFF010000443.1 GCA_903925435.1 uncultured Planctomycetota bacterium
ATCTCGACATCGCGTGTCTGCAGCGAGCGGCGAACGCGCCGCTTGCGGTTGCCTTCGTGCACGACGTAGTGGATCCACCACACGCCGTGGTTGCACCAGAGGTGATGGTCGGAGTTGGCGTCGTCGATGCGGATCGACAGCACGGGATCGGCGGAGACGTTCTTTTGGTTCGGGTGCATGACAGCCTCGTTGGGCTGCACCCGGAGCGGCGTTCGCCGCAGGAGCCTTCGTTCGCCGGGCACACCGCCCGCGCGCATCGATCTGGCGACTTCGCCAGACCAAACCACCTTGCCGCTCCTCGGCAGGTTGGCCGCCCGTCTTCTGCACGACGGGCTGTCCAGATGCTGAGGCGCAAGGTAGCCCGAGAAACGGGATCGTCAAGCCTACGGACGCTGCGTGTGTGTCATGTACGCGGGCGCAATGCGCGCGGCCGCACGAGCCAGGAGTCCATGCGCGACTGCTGCTCCGTCCAGTGCGCTTTGTATTCCATCATCGGACCCATGTCGTAGCGCTCAGCCTCTTCCTGACAGAGCCAGCGGAGCTGCTCCTGCTGCAGGAGGTTGCCGATGGAATACGAGCGCCACGTGTCGAGAAAACTGAACTGCTGGCCGCGATAGGCGCCGTTCGCATAGCCGCCGAAGATGTAGCCAATGTCCTCGCCGCCGTGGCGCGCGAACATCACGCGGCCCGCGCCGATCTGCGCGAGCCTGACCAGCATGCGCTCGTAGAACGCCCGCGACTCGGGCTGCTCCATGCCGCAGCTAGAAAGCCCCTTCCAGCTCTGCTGCTCCACAGCAACCATGCGCGCGAAGGTCGCACGCGCATGCGTCGCCGAGGTCGGCGCGCAGCGTTCGAACTGCACGCCGGAGTCGACGCCTTTGCGCTCTGCGCTGCGCAACCGCCGTCGGAAGTGGCCAGACCTGCGCGACAGATAGCCCTCGTAGCCACCCTCGAGCGACGCAGAGCATTGCATCGGCGACGGCGGCGACTTGATGCCATGCAGCGAGTGCGTGCGCCGCAGCGCGGACACGAGCTGGCGCTGACGTTCCCCATCAGGCGTCAGGCCAGACAACCACAGAGTCGGCGGCGACTCGCGCATTGCTGGCTCGGCGAGCAACTCCAGCAACAACTCGACTGCATCGGGCCCGAGCAACGGCGCGCCGTAGAGCCAACTCTGGTCCAGCGGCAGCAGGATCCGCGTGCCGTCAGGAAAGCTCGAATCGACGAATGCGACCATGCTGTCGCTCGACTCGCGGAACAGGGGCTTCGCGTCGGGCGTGAATGCCTCGAGGTAGGACAGTTGCCACTCGGTGCGGCAGCACAACGGATCGCCGTGCTCCGTCAGCGCAGCTGCGCGGTTCATCACGCCCAACGGATCGTCAACCTCGGCCGACGATCGCGCTGCGCCGCGGCGCCCGTTGGATCCGTTCACTTGCCGTCCGGCACGCCTTCCCAGTTGCCGAGCACGCGCCCCAAAACCACGGTGTAGGACAGCGAACCTTCGCGCACATCGACGCCGGGCAAGAAGTCCTCGTCGAGCTGCTGCAGCAGCGCTGGCACGTCGTCATCGCCGAGGCCGGAGCCCTCGAGCACGATCACAGTGCCCGCAACCGTGCCGTCCATGAGGTGATGTAGGTCCACGGCTGCGACGTCGCGACCATTGCGCGAAGCGAGGAACCGTTCGGAAGAAGAGGTGCGCAGCGTGCGCTTCCATTCGAGCTTCATGCGAGGGCCACCATCAGTTCGCGAGCGGCGAGGGCGACGCCACCGAGAAGGGAAACGAAGAACAACGCGCAACCGGAGCGATAGCCAATGCCGGTTCCAGGCAGCGAGAAGGTCGTGTAACGGCGCCCCGATCCACTCTGCCCCACGCGAAAGCCTCTCCCGCCAACGGAGTAGCCGACGCCGCCGGATCCAACGTTGATTCGGAACGGGCCGATGTTGATGGAGCGTCGGTAGTAGAAGCCCATGGCAGTTGAGGTTCGCGCGACGAAGCCGCGACTCGTCCCGCGCTGCGCGCGCAGCACGTTCCACGGACTCTCGTCGTCAGCGGCGCTCACGTTCTCGTCGAGGCACGCGGGGGTCAACCCTGCAGGATTCGCGAGCCAACCAATGCCGCGAATACGGCCTCGCGCATGGCACGTCCTGCGCCGCGGAATAGGCCAAGAACCGCACTAAAAAGGGCCTTCCCCGGGGCTTGACGCATTACGCACTTGGTTCACCATCAAGATCGCCGTTCGGCAACCCGCTCAAGTTTTCTGGGCGGCATCCACTTCAAGCAACAACTCGAATCACCCGTCTCCTTATCCCGCACATTCTCTCGTGCTGCGAGCCATGAGCGCAGCAACTGCGCGGCGCAGATGCCGCGTGGAATGAGCGACAAGTACCCGGTTCGCCCCCTATCCAAGACGTGAAGCAAGTTGCGCGATCGCGGGAGCAATGCCCCGCGATCGCATCTGCAGTCCGACCTGATCTCCCTACATCCATTCAGAGAAAGACCGAAAACATGCACAAGCTCTCCTCCTCCATCGCAGCGCTCGTCCTCGCGAGCCTCGCGCCACAGCTCGCAGCGCAAAACCTGCTAGCCAACCCCAGCTTTGAAGGCAGCCTCGCCGGCTGGGGTGCCTTCGGCAACTCGTACTACGAGCCCACCAACCTGCCCGCGATCGACCCGCGCACCGGCACTGGTCTGCTGAAGATGTTCGGCAACTTCAGCGGCGGCTTCAACGTGAGCGGCGTGTTCCAGTCGTTCCCTGCGGGCCCCGGCCAGCAGTACACGCTCGATTGCTTCTCGCGTCACTTCAG
>CAIYFF010000444.1 GCA_903925435.1 uncultured Planctomycetota bacterium
CCAGCGACCGCCGAGCATTCGATGCGAAACTACGAAGCGCTGCGCCGCCGCGAAGTCGGGCCTCGCCTTGCGCTCGCGGCGCTGCTGCAACGCGGGCTGCGACACCCCACCATCGTTCGCACGGCGATCGGCGCGTTGCGGCGCATCCCGAGGCTGTGCGATCTCTTGGTCAACTTGACCGGGGACGCAATCCACCCGCGCGACCTGCTGTCGCCGTCGTTCTGGCGCGAGTGGCAGAAGGCGAGGAGGTCAGCATGACGCGCTTCGTCGCAATGCATGCCACATGGCCCCTGGTCGCAGGAGCTGCGGCGCTCCTTGCCGTGACGCAGTTGCGGCCGCCAGTTTCGGCGAGCGCGCCTGCAGACGTGCGAGTTGCTGCAGCGCCGAAGACGACGACCTTGCCGCTGCCAGCGCACGAGGCCGTCATCGAAGGTGGCGAATACGAATCCCAACTCGATGGCAGCGCATTCCTGTTCACGACGGAGGTTGCTGCAGGCCCCATCCGCGCGAGGATCGAAGACGTGGAGGCCACGTGCACCGTCGACACGGCGTCGGTGAAGCAGCTCAACCTCGATTTGGACCTCGCCAATCTGGGCCCGACGAGCGAGGAGCACGGCGGACACGAGAGTTTTGCAGCGCAGTTGCGCGAAGCGCTCGGGATCGCTGTCCACGACAACCTTCGAATCACTGCGCGCTGCGTCGATAGCGCCGCGATCCCAGGGACTCCGCTCCGGAGACTCCGATGCCACGGCGCGATTCGCCTCGACCGCGCATCCTGCGGAGTGAAGTTCGACCTGTGGCAGTGCTCGATGACGAAGAACCGGTTCCGGCTCCAAGGCATCGTCGAGCTGGATTCTGCCTCGCTTGCCTTACCGCCCGTTCGCATCGGCGGTTTCTATTCCACGCCACGTCCGATCCGGTTTGGTCTCGACCTCGCGTTCCGCCAAGCAGATTGACCAAGCTGAGGAGTGTCGCCTCGCTGTGGGGATTCCGCCCTGCACTTCGTTTGTCGGAATAGCCGATGACTCGGCGACGATCCCCAGATGCCCGAGACTTCGAAACAGACGAGTTCCTTACGGCAAGTGTTCGGACTTGCGCTCGTCCCACTGTCTCTGGCGGTCGTGGCGAGCTTCGCGCTGATCCTCGTGCTGGTCGAGAACGTGCACGACAAGGTGGAGTGCATGTACATCGAGACCCGGCAGATCGCGCAGGCGCGTGCGCTGTCGGATGCACTGCACGGAATCGAGACCTGGGTCGCCGCGGCGCCCAAGCTCGAAGCGTCGGCTCGATCCGTGGCGGATGCGGATGCACAGCAGCACCTCGCGACGGCGAAGACGATCCTCGGGCGGTTCCTGCCCGATGCTTCGGGCGAATCGGTGGATCACGCCATGCGACCAGGCATCGAGGACCTGGGCCACGAGACGTCGGAACACAAGCTCGCCAAGTTCATCGAAATCGAACTGCAGCTGATGGAGGAACTGCTCTCGGATCAGCAGTCTGGCCTCCAGTTGGCAGACCCGCATGTGCGCGCAGCTTCGCGGACCGCGCTCGAGCTTGCCGCGGAGATCGAGGATCAGGCGCGAGCCCTCGGCGCCAGCTTGGTCTTGAGCTCCGAGCAATTCGTGCGCGTCGTTCTCGCCATCGGACTGGCGACGCTTGGCTTGCTCGTGGGCGCGGGCTTCCTGTTCCGCCGGCGCATCCTGCAGCCGATTGCGGCACTTCGCACCGCAGTGAGCCGAATCGAGAACGGCGACCTTCATCCCAAACTCACGCTGCCCCACGCCGACGAGTTTGGCGTGCTCGCCAAGACCATGCAGAGCATGGCCAACCGCATCCAAGCACACCGCGTCGACCTGGAAGAACGGGTCAAGCAGCGCACCACCGAGTTGCTGCGGACTGCGCGGCTTGCCGACCTCGGAACCTTGGCAGCGGGCGTCGCGCACGAGATCAACAACCCGCTTGCGGCAATCGCGACGTGCACCGAGGGCCTGCTTCGGGATGGAAAGCGGCGAGGAGCGGATCTGGACCCTGATCCCGAGCGCGCTCGGACCATGGACTACCTTCAGATCATCGCGAAGGAAGCCATGCGTGCGCGGGACACGACGCAGCGGCTCCTCGCGTTTGCGAGACCTGAATCCGGCCGAAAGAACCCCGTCTCGATCCAGCGCGAGGTCGATGACGTCGTCACGATGTTGGACCACTCCGCGCAGCGCCTGGGCGTGCGACTCGAGAAAGACTGCGAGGACAATGCGCCAGCCGTGCTCGGCGATTCCGCGGACTTGCGGCAGGTGATCTTCAACCTGGTCAAGAACGCGATCGATGCCAGCTTCGAAGGCGGCGTTGTCCGAATCCGCACGGCATCGCATGACGGCAAGGTCACGCTCGTGGTCGAAGACGAAGGCACTGGGGTCACGGTCGAACCGCTCGAGAAGGTTTTCGAGCCATTCGTGACCACCAAGGACCCCGGGAAGGGGACCGGCCTTGGCCTCGCGATCAGCCATCGCATCGTGACGGATCACGGCGGCAGCATCCGCGTCTGCAACCGCGACGACCGCGGCGCCAGGTTCACCGTCGAGTTGCCGGCGTTGCTCTAGAGCACGAAGCCCGAGCGTCCAAGCAACGGGAGCTCAAGCCCCCTTCGCAAGCCGATGCTCGCTCAGCCGCCCATTCAGCGGAGCGGCGCTGCGCCCGCAGGCACCACGACCGACCGGCGACCGAACGGGTCGCCAAGCAGCGGGTCGATCACGAGCCGAGCCCCGCGAGGCATGCGAAACTGCGCGCCGGACCATGCGACGCTGCCGTCTTCCTCAGCTTGCCAGACGCGCTTCTCGCCATCGGCAAGAGCGGCTGCGCGGTCCTCGGTCAGCGAGCCAGGAAGCGCGCCTCCGCCCGTCGGAGCCAGCAGCATCGTCACTCGGTAGCCCGGCATCAGTTTGACCTCTGCCAGCGGTGTGACCCAGCGCACCATGCGGTCACCGAAGTTGAAGATCGTGGCCCGCCCGCTGTAGCGGCCCGGCTCGATCACTCGCTCGATGCGCACTCCGGCATCGCCGACGCCAGGCCCGGCAGCCTGCGGATCCAACGGCGGATCGCACACCAAGCGGGACCCGTCGGGCAGGCTGCACTCAAATCCCCTGCTCGCGGCATGCAGCTGCGCCCAGGTGAACTCCGTCAAGGCGAACACTGCTGCGGTATCGGACAGTTCGTCGAGCCGGACCGACGCAGTCCCAAACGAGCTGATGCGAGTGCCGCCGTGCAGCATCAGCAAGAACTCGCCGGTGTTCCGAACCTGCAGCTCAGCGCCTGCGGTGAGAGCCCGCGCGTTGTCGTGGTGGTAGAGCGGCACGAACGGCTCGTCGATCCCACTGCGCCACCAGACGCGGTCCGCCTGGCGCACCACGACCGCGACATTGGGCTCATACGGCAGCGAAACGGGGCGGCGCGACTTGATCCAGGCCGGCCAATCCGGCGTCGCTGGCGGAGCCGGCGGCGGCAATTGGCTTGCCCCGAGCGGCAACTGCATCCCGCCACCCAGGCCCGTTGGGTATGCCCCGTAGTTGCCGAGGCTCGGCGGAAACACTGGGAAACCCTGGAACGCCTCTGGCCGGACCCAAGTTGGAAACAGATTGGATGGATCGAACCGCGGCTGCCCAGGGACCTCATCGAGTGTCGCGGCCCGCACCGAGCGAGGATCCCACGGCGACAGCGGCGGCATGCCCGGCTGCAGCGAAGGGACCGCAGCAGGCTGCTGCGTGCCCTGCGTTCCCTGCCCCTGCTGAGCACTAGGCGGCGCAGTCTGCCCGGACTGCTGCGGCCACGGGTAGCTCGGATAGGACTGGGCCGTTGCCGAAGCAGCCGCGATCAGCGCCTCTACGGCCAGGAGGAAAGACCCGGGAACTCCAATCGAAGACACTCGCATCGTCACGGGGTGCTGATCGGCAAAAAGAAGGTCTCGTATCGATCCAGAAACTGGCCGGTGAGGACTTTTCGCTCAGCGACGGCCTCGCGCAGCGGCACCTCGATCACCTCGCCGGCGCGGAGCGCGGCCATGTAGCCAAACCGGCGCTCGAGCACCAGGCGGGCGGCCTTGGCGCCAAGGCGCAGCGCGAAAATGCGATCGAAGGCGATCGGCCTGCCAGCTCGCTGCAGGTGCGCGAGCACGACGGCGCGCGACTCCCAGCCCATCCGCTTCTGGATCTTCCTGGCGAGCAGATCGGCAACGCCGCCGGTCTTGAACTCGCCGAACTCGTCCTTGTCCATCGACGAGAGGCACTTGCCGTCCTCGAACACACGGCAGCCCTCGGCCACCGCAACGATGGCAGCGCGCGCGCCCGCCGTGCGGAGCTTGCCCAAGTTGGCACACAGTTCTTCGAGATGCGCCGGGCGCTCAGGAACCAGGATGGCTTCCGCGCCTGCCGCCACACCGGCGTAGGCCGTGATCCAGCCTGCATGGCGGCCCATGCACTCGACCACCATCACGCGACTGTGCGACTCCGCCGTGCTGCGCAAGTCATCCATCGCGCGCGTGACCACTTCGACGGCGGAGAAGAATCCGAACGTGAAGTCCGTCGCCGACAGATCGTTGTCGATCGTCTTGGGCACACCGACGATCGGCAGTTGGTGCTGGGTCCACAGCTTGTCCGCGGCCCCGAGCGTGCCCTCGCCACCGATCGCGACCACCGCGTCGAGCTTGTGCTTCGCAACCGTGGCCAGGCACTTCGGCACGTCGCGCTCCGGATGCCGATACGGGTTATCCCCGCTGCTGCCGAGCAGCGTGCCGCCGTGCGTCAGCAAGTGCTGGAAGTTGACGCCATCCAGCGGGAACACCTGATCCTCGATCAGGCCACGCCAACCGTCGCGGAACCCGACGAGCTCCGCGCCCTGCGCCGTAAGCCGTCGACCGAGACCGCAGATCGCCGCATTGAGTCCGGGGGCGTCACCGCCGCCCGTGAACACTCCCACTCGCATCCAAACCGCCTCCAAACAAGGCCATCCGACACCACGCGCAGCAGCGCGCCTCTGCGGACTTCGCAGATGAGGCAGAGACTTTGCCGAAGCGCGCGGCAACGTCCACATCGAAATGCGGAGCTACGCAGTGCTTGTGGAGGCGCAGACGTTCCCTCGTCAGCGCCTCCGCTCGTTGCGCCACTCAGCGTGGCGAGAAGTAGCGATCGATGAAGCCGGTATCGATCTCACCGGAGGCGAAATCGCTGTGCTCCAGGATGCGCAGGAACAGGCCCTGCGTCGTCGCGATGCCATCGCACGTCAATTCCTGCAGCGCGCGACGCGCGGTCTCGAGCACGAGCTTCCGCGTCGGCCGATAGATGATGAGCTTGCCCACCATCGAGTCGTAGTGCGGCGGCACCGTGTAGCCCTGATACACGTGGCTGTCCCAGCGAACGCCGGGGCCGCCAGGCGCCAAGAACGTCTTGATCAGGCCAGGGCTCGGCTTGAAGCCGCGATCCGGATCTTCCGCATTGATGCGGAACTCCATCGCGCAGCCCTGCATGCGGATGTCCTTCTGCTCGAACGACAACTTGTGGCCCGCTGCGACCAGGATCATCTCGCGGATCAGGTCGGTGCCCGTGACCATCTCGGTCACCGGGTGCTCGACCTGAATGCGTGAGTTGATCTCGATGAAGTAGAAGTTGTTGTTCTTGTCGAGCAGGAACTCGACGGTGC
>CAIYFF010000445.1 GCA_903925435.1 uncultured Planctomycetota bacterium
ACGAGCGCGCAGGTTTGCTGCAAGAGCGTTCTTGTCGGCTGCTGCTGTGCAACTGATCGAGGCTTCGCGCGACCTCCGTCGGCGTCAGCGCGCGAGATACGCGTAGGCCAGTTCGATCCCCAGCAGTGGATGCTGGATCTTGCGGCGAAGGTGGATGCGCGTCAGTTCGCGACGCATCGCTTCGTGCAGCCGAACGGCATCCTGTTCACGCCCTTGCGTCCTGAGGTTCTGCACGAGCGCTGCGGTGAGCAGAGGGCTCGAGGATTGCGCCGCCGCGGCCCCGAGCGCTTGGTTCTCGGCAGCGAGTTCGCCTCGCTGGTGGAACCCGAATGCGGCGAGCGTGTCGGCCAAGAAGCCCGCGGTCCGTCGACGAAGTCCACTCTCGGCGGTTTCCGCGCGCGTGCGCGTGGAAGCGCATTCCGCCATGGCCAACCCAAACACGGCGGCGTCGGCGAGCGATGTGTTCGCCTCCCGGTCGAGGATCTCGGTGAGATACGGGCGGATCCGATTGCCGGCTCCGAGTCGCACGAGCGTTTCGACGGTCTCCGCGAGTTCTCCAGCCTTGTCGGACTGCGTCGCCGGTCGTTGGCGAAGCCAATCCAAGTCTTCGAATGCGTGTGACAACGCGCGTTGCAGGTCGCCGGTGAGCAGCGCATGCGCGGCTTGCATGCGAACCACTTCGTGCAGCGCGGCGCTTGCCTGCACCGAAGGGTCGGCTGCGGTGGCGGCGAGCAATGCCACCAACTCCGTTTGTGCTCCGGCTTCGAACAGCGCGATGGATCGCGGCACGACCGTGGCGCCGATCGGCATCGCCGCTGCGGCGATCCGGAATGCATCCGCGCTGCGTTTGTGTTGGCCCGCGCCGAGCGCTGCCCAACCTGCGTGGTAGTGCACAGCCGGGTGCGACGGCAGCCTTGTCAGCAGGCTCTCGGCCCTCGCAAGTCCGTGATCGAAGCGCGCGCAGAAGTTGTCGGCGATGACTTCGGTGAGGCGCGGCTCTGGGTCGTGCGGGCGTTCGCGCATGCCGACTTGGGCAAGGGTCGCCAGTTCTTCGTCGTAGCGGGCGGCCAACTGCGGCTCCAAGGATGCGCGTGCGAGCAGCATCGTGCGCAGCAACCGGTGCGTCGTGGTGGGGCTGAGTCGCGACGGCAAGGACAGCGCTTCCTGCGCGAACTTGCGCGCATCGGTCGGATTGCCCTGCATCGCTGCGGCGCTTGCGGCGAGGTCCAGCAAGTAAGCACAGGCTCCATCGTTGCGGCGAACGGCTGCGAGCGCTCGAGCGGCCTCGGCGAAGCGTCCTTCGTGCAGCATGGACCACGCCGCTTCGCATGCGGCGACGACGAATGCATCGGCGCTGTAGATGCGTTGCAGCGGGGCCGGTGGCTCCTCGATCGGGTCGCCGAGCGCGAGCCGGATTCGCACCGCCAGTTCGTCGATCGCGGCATGGACGGGCCGCGCTTGCAGCGAAGCCGTGGCTAGCAGCGTCCGGTCGTCGACCAGGCGCGCCTCCACGGTCTGCGAGCGCGCGTCGAACTGCATGCGCACGCTTGCAGCCCCAGCGGAAGGACCTTGGACGGGGCCTGCTGCGATGTCGAGCCAAGGCGACTGACGCAGCGCCTCGCGCAGCCACCCGTCTGCGACTTCGCCGGTGCTGCCCGCTGCTGGGGCTCCCTCGCTGCCGACCAGTCGCACGATCGACCCCGCAGGCAGCCTGAGGATGCAGTCCACGTTGCGGTTCACTTCGAGGCTGCCGACCGCCACCGGTTGGCTGCGGCACGAAGTCCAACCGATCGCGAGAAGAAGGGCGATCACTTCCAGGCAGTTGCGCATCGAGGCCACAGGCGGAGCATCACCGCGCCGACCTGCGCCGGAAAGCGCGCGTTGCCCGGAACAGCCATCGAAGAGCCCGCCGACGACGCGGATCTGGTCAACCCGAAGGGCACAAGGTGCCGATGGCACCGACGTGATCCTCGCACTCCTGGTCGTGTTGGCGCAGTCTCCGCAAGGGCAGAGCACGCAACCGTCGACTCCTCGCCTTGGGGTCGAGTTCGACAAGAACGGCTGGCCCGTCGATGCGGGTCGAACGGCGCCGTCGGCTTCCCCGCGCGTGGAGGAGAAGCCGCGCGTTGCGTTGCCCCAGGCAGCGCCGCTTGGCGAATCCAAGCCCAGCCCAGCGGCCGCGGAAATCCAAGCCGTGCTGCCAGCGACACCGGCCGCCGGCAGCTTCTCGTCGTGCCTTGGCAGCGTGGGCGAGCCCGCGATCTTTCGCTCGCTCGGGGTCGTGCGCCTGCAATGGCGCATTCGTGTGCTCGGCAGCGATGGCGCAGTTCTCGCGGAGCGCGAGGTCGTGCAATTCACGGACACGGCCGATCCAGGACGAGAGCGGCTCGAGTTCTCGGATGGCAGGATCTACGTGCGCGAGAATGGCCGGGTGCAGGCACAGCGGCACGGTGTTCCGTGGCCGACGTTGGAGCCGCAGGCTGCGGAGGAGTTGGACCGATTCGCGCTGCACGCGCGGTTTCCTTGGCTCTTGTGCGACGCAGCGAAGTACGTCGCGGTCCCAGCCGTCACCTCTGCGGACGCCGCAGACCGTGGCGCTTCCCGTTGGCGCTTTCAGGCCGCGGGCAATGCGGACTCGGTTGGCCCGCCGATCGTCGCAACCGCGGTTCCGTATGTCGAAGTCGTGGCGGCGGACCCGGCAGCTGGAATGTCAGAGCTGCGACACGGGATCACCGGCTCATCCACGACTCGCCGCGCGCGCCTCGAGGATTGGCGCGAGCTCCATGGGCTGCGGCTTCCGTTCCGCCGCAGCTACCTCGATGAGCAAGGCCGCAAGAACTGCGTGCTGGAACTGATCGCGTTCGAGCCCGGGGTTGATTCCGCCAAGGCGAGTTTCCGTTTGCAGTGATTGCAGCCTTTGCAAGGTTGGCTCTGCGGCGTTGCCGTTTTTGCCTAAACCACGTCTCTCGCCCAGGCATACGGGGCATCAGTGCGAGGCAATTGGCAACTATAAGTCCCGTTGCCATTGCGGGTTCAGGTCATTGGGGAGGTGCACTCCGATCGCTTGGCACGCCCTTCGCTACTACTCTCGTGCATGGAATGGCCGGCGACCCGGCTCCCGGCGCTTCTGATTCAAGTGAGGGTTTCAGAAGCACTCAGGCCGGACTGGGTTGTCGGCGTCTTTTTTTTCTGAGGCGTCGGTTTTTCCGAAGTTGCCTCCGCGATGCGTCGAGCGCGTCGCGTTCCCGTGCGCAAGCGACCTGGCGCTCCGACTCGACCATGGCATCGCTCGTGATATGCTCGCTTCAAGCGCCCCCGCACGGGCAGATCAGGAACTCGCAAGATCCCAGTGATCGGTGGGATTCCCATGACACCGCAGCCTGAGGCAAGGCTTCAAGAAGCGAGGATTTCCCGACGATAGGAGCGGTGCGCATCGCGTGAGTTCTTGGGGGGACGCAACGCGGTGTCGTGCAGCCTGTGCGATGGATCAGGGGGGCTGCACGGCGGCGTGAAGTGGTCGGGGGGCCACGACGCGACGTGCGAGCGCCGTAGCGGATGGCCTGGGGGGGCCGCCCGCGGCCGGGCGCCCGCGGTGCCCATGCGCCGCCGCGGGACCGCCTTTTCTTTGAGTCCAACGCGCGCGTTCCTTATGCACGCGGACATGCGCGCATCGTCCCTCTGGTTGATCCTCTCGCTCGCGGCGTGCGCCACCCGCTCGGTGCCCGGCCTTCCAGGCAAGGTGGGCTCGGCGTGCCACGAAGAGCAGCTTCGTGCCGTTGGCAAGGCGGAGACCATGGTCGACTCAGGCGACGTGCTCGGCGCGATCGCAGAGTTGGAGCAAGCGCGGGGCTTGGGATTGTCCGTCGAACTGGAGCGCCTACGGCAGGATCTTCTGCGGCAGCGCGGTCGCCACGGTGCGCTGCGCGTCGAGGCCGAGGAGAGGGTTCGAG
>CAIYFF010000446.1 GCA_903925435.1 uncultured Planctomycetota bacterium
CCGTCGTGCAACTGACGACGGAGCCTTCGATCATCGTGGCAATGCGCGATGCGCCGATCGTTCGCGCTGCAGCGAACCCCAACGTGGCTGCGCCTTCGGCCGACGTGCTCCGCGCGGGCTCGCGGCGCGTGGCGCTGGATCAGCAGCCAGGCTTCGTGCGCATCGGACGAGACGCATGGGTCGCAACCGAGGCGGTGCGCATGGTCGCGGCGCGTTGAGTTCGCGGCTCGCTACGACTGCGGTTCGTCGCGCGGCGCGCGCAACACGGCGAAGAACAGCGGGATGTCGAACATCGTCACGACGTAGATGCTGTTGAGCCACTCGTCGCCATCGTCGCCGAGGATCTCTTTGCCGATGCCGCAGGTGAGAAACCACAGCAGGAGCAGCGCCCACATCGGCTTCGACTTCGTTCGGTGGGCGGAACGCAGCAACAGGCAGAACAGCGGCAGCAGCGCCACATGATGCGCCTTCCAGCTCAGCGGCGACGCGAGCAGCGAAAGCGCGAGGGCAGCTGCAAATTGCCGCGTGTGCGCGCGCGCGGCGGCTGTGCCGTCGGGGTTGCGTGCCGATCGCCATGCGGCAACAAGCAGCGCAGAGAGCATCGCGAGCACGATCGCGCGCGCACACCACGCGGCGGTTTGTGCGGACAGCCCGAGTCCCGGCGACACTCCCCAGGCGACGCGCGCTGCGAACTCACTCGGCACATCGCCGATCCACCGCGCCGTGGCGCAGCGCAGCGATTGGTTCATCCATTCGAACTCGGGGAACTGCAGCGCTGGGACTGCGAACGCATCGGTTTGGCCCGCGAGCGCGAGCGTGCCTTCGAGCCAACGCAGCCACGGCGAAAGATCGAAGCGAAGCAGCGCGATGCTGAGCGCCACGCACGCGAGTCCGCACAGAACCGTATGTAGCGCTGCGCTGCGCTTGCCTTGCAGCCACAGCAGCGGCAGCAGCAACGCCTGCGTGGGTTTTGTCGCGATCGAGAAGCCCAAGAGCCATCCGGCTCTCCGCGGTCGCCCGCTCTGCGCATCCAAGAACGCGGCGGCGCACAGCGCCACGTTGACGAGATTGCCACCGCCGCCGTGCGTGTCGCGCAGGATCAGTCGCGCGAGGAGCGCAAGCGCCGCAAGCGAGAGCCATTGCCGTTCGCGCAAGGTCAATGAGGGCGGCGGCAACGGCATCCGCCAGATCGCGGACAGGAGCCACGCGATCGCGAAGACTTGCATCAGCGCCCAGGCGACGCGCGCCGCGCGCAGTCCGAGCAGTTCGTGCACTGCCGAGAACGGTGCCGTCATCAGGCCGAACGACGGCGGATACGGCGCGTGCAGCGGCTTCGTGGGCGCGTCGAGGTCGGACTTCCAGTCCGCGTAGACGTTCTCGCCGTGGAGCAGGCGCCGCCCGAACTCCAGGTGGTCGTTGAGCACGCCGCGGTGCGCTGGGCGACTTGCCGCGCGGCCGACCAGCAGCGCGGCGAGCGCGATCCAGAGCAGGAGCCAGCGGGCGCGGAGGGGCATCGGGTTGCGCACTGTGCGGAGGCATCCCGCCCTGGGCAAGCCAGTGGACGAGTGCCGTTGCTGCAGCCCTTCCGGTCCGCTCGCTGGCCATTTCGCGTGCCGCCCCTACCCTGTTCGCCCTCGCAACGCGCATCCCATGTACTCCGTCCTTCTCTCTGCGGCCATCGGCCTTCTTGTCGGATTCGGCGGCTTCGCCCTCGATTGGTGGCACTGGATCTGGGCCATCCTGTTCTCGCTCGTGATCACCGTGGTCGCGTGGATCCTGCTGGCTCGCAGCATCGGCAAGAAGCTGCAGCCGATGATGCTCCGCGTGCAGAAGCAACTGGAGGCCCGCATGCCGGACGCCGCGATGCAGAGCCTTCGCGACATGTTGCCGCACGGAAAATGGATGCCGTTGCTCGAAGGCCAGATCTATGCGCAGCTCGGCATGATTGCCTATCAACTCGGCCGTCGTGACGAGGCGATGGAGCTCCTCAAGAAGTCATCGCGCAGGCTGCCGGACGGCCAGATTGTATTGGCGGTAATGCAATACAAGGCGGGCGACAAAGCGACTGCGATGCAGACGTTGCAGATTGCGGGCATGGTCAGCAAGAAGCACGCGCTGCTGCACAATGTCCATGCATGGCTGCTCGCCAAGGACGAGCGCATGAACGACGCGATTGCAGTGTTGTCGCGCTACACCAAAAAGGACCTCACCGACGAGCCAAGCAAGGACAACCTGCTGCGCCTGCAGAACGGCAAGAAGATGTCGATGAAGCCGTTCGGCGTCGTGTGGTACGCGCTCGGCTTCGAGACGCCGCCGCCGGAGATGGGGCAGATGCAGCC
>CAIYFF010000447.1 GCA_903925435.1 uncultured Planctomycetota bacterium
AGTCGTCGCGGCCGCTCTGGGCTGCCCAGCCTACGAAGCCAACGGTTTGGCCATGCCAGGGCTGCTGTTGGGCGCCACGCTCGGCGGCGGTGCGTTCGAGTTGCCCGTGCACGGATACCAATCGGCGGTGCGCCGTCCACTCCGCGTCGCAACGGGGGGCGCTCGATCGCGATGGCGCATGTGTGAATCGGTGGAGTCGGGGCACACGGACCAAGGGCTGGCCGCCAGCATCGTTGCGGAACTCGGCATCGGCGGGACTTCGTTGCGGATGGATTCGCAAGCGAAGTATGCGGCGGTCGCGCGCGGTGACGCCGAGCTCTACTTGCGCCTGCCGACGCGGAAGGACTATCGCGAGAAGGTGTGGGACCATGCCGCCGGAGCCCTGGTGGTGACGGAGGCTGGCGGCGTCGTGACCGATGTGGACGGTCGCGCGCTCGACTTCTCGCACGGTCGAGCGCTCGAGGGCAACCGCGGCGTCATCGCCAGCGTTGGCGGCGACCACGATCTCGTTCTTGCCGCGGTGAAGCGCGCGCTCGGCTGAGCCTCGATAGGCTTCTCCTCTGACTCATCCTCGGGCTCGCTAGCCCCACGCGATTTTGCGGTGCTGGCTTCCGCTTCACCGTGGGCTAACGTCGCGCCGATACCGGAGACCGCATGTCCGACACCCAGTCGTTGGTTCGTACCTACGATGCCGAGACGGCTCCTCGCGGAGTCTTGCGGCACATCCTGCCGATTCTCCAGTACCCGCAGGTGATCTGGGAGAACCGCAACCTCGTTGCGAACTTCGCCCGTCGAGAGTTTTTGGCGCGCTACCGCGGTTCGACCCTCGGCCCATCCTGGGTCGTCGTGCAGCCGCTGTTGATGTTCGTCATCTACTACCTCGTCTTCGGCATGCTGTTCGGCAATCACCGCGCGGGCCAGCCACCCGACCCGAACTTCGCGTTCTACCTGTTCACGGGAACGCTCGCGTTCAGCACGCTGACCGAATCGACGACCAGCCACTGTGGTGTCGTGGTCGGCAACGGCAACCTCGTGAAGAAGGTGGCGTTCCCGTCGGAAGTGCTGCCGATCCCAACCACGTTGGTGTCGATCTCCACGTGGCTCGTAGGCGTGGGGGTGGTGTGGATCTCTTGGGCAGTTTGTGCGCTGTGCGGGATCGAGGTCGCCACGATGCAACTCAGCTGGAACATGCTGATGCTGCCGGTCGTGATCGCGATCCAGTTCGCGATGATCCTCGGCATCGGTTTGTTCTTGGCGAACCTCTATGTGTTCGTCCGCGACATTCGGCACATCTACGGCATCGTGACGATGGTCTGGATGTTCCTGAGCCCGGTGTTCTGGGCGCCTGCGACGGTGGTCGAGAAGCTCGGCCAGGAGACGGCGGACATGATCTTCGCGTGCAACCCGGCCTACTCGCTGGTGATGTCGCAGCGCATGGTGCTCGGAGCGACCGACGCCACGATCGAAGGCGGGCAGTCGTTTGTGTTCGGGGATTTCTGGGCCCACCTGGGAATCTCGGCAGCCTGGGCCGCGGCATTCCTTGTGCTGGGCTACAGCACGTTCGTCAGCAGGAAGCACAAGTATTCCGACCTCGTCTGAGCGGGCCAAACTGCTCCGCAGAGTCGTCTGCGCTTGCGCTGCACCGATGGTGATTCGGGGTTCGCGCGAGGTGGGCGCGCCGCGATGGCGCGCCTGCGTCCGGCGCGGAGATCGCAAATCGTTTGTGACTCTCCACAGATCGACCGTTGCGTCGGAGAGCTCCGGTCCGTATAAAGCTTCGCCCTTTCGTTCCTAGACTGCGCGCACGCGACCACGATCGATGACCCTCGGCATCCTTGGCAAGAAGCTGGGCATGACCCAGATTTTCCGCGACGACGGCACCTGCATCCCCGTGACGGTGGTGCAAGCCGGACCTTGTCGTGTTTTGCAGGTCAAGATGATCGCGTCCGGCGAACATCCTGAGGGCCACCGCACGAGCACGGGCAACCGGGGCAAGAAGAGCGGCAAGCAAGAGCGGGCCCGCTCTGCAGACGGCTACTACGCTGTTCAACTCGGCTTCGGCGACAGGCCGGCCCGGACGAGCAGCAAGGCGGAGCTCGGCCACGCGAAGAAGGCGGGCCTCGACAGCACGCGCCACTTCATCCGCGAGTTCCGTCTCGGCGAGGCGCCGACGGTCAAGCCGGGTGAGGACGTCACGCTGAGCATTTTCGACGGCGTCTCCAACGTCGATGTCGTCGGCACGACCAAGGGTCGCGGCTGGACGGGCACGATCAAGCGCTGGAACTTCCATCGTCAGCCGACCTCGCACGGTAACTCGCTGAGTCACCGCACGGCGGGTGGCCTCGGTCGTCAGCACTCGATCAGCAAGGGTGTGCCGAAGGGCAAGAAGATGGCTGGTCACTACGGCGTTGAGCGCGTCACGGTCCAAAACCTCGACGTGATCAAGGTCGACGCAGAGCGCAACCTCGTCTACCTGCGCGGTGCGATCCCCGGCCACAACAATGGCTACGTGATGCTCCAGAAGAGCATCAAGATCAAGATCAAGCGCTGATCTAGGCTCAAAACCCTAACGACACGCAAGGCACATCATGGCACGCTCGCGTCAAAAGAATGGCGGCCCGACCCGCGGCCGTTTCAAGAAGAAGAAGCTCGGCAAGGGTTACCTTGCCAACCGCTCCGAGACCGGCAGCAACCGCCCGGTCCTCCGCATCACTGAGCCCGAAGCGGCAGACGCTTCGGCGCCGAAGAAGGGCTGATCCCTCGGGGCGACCCAGCTCGCCTGAGGTCGCCCTTCTGCACGCCCCTCGCGCATGTCCGCGCTAGAGGTTGACGTGGTCGTCATCGGCGGTGGCGCCGCTGGCCTATTTGCCGCAGCAACTGCGGCGAACCGCGGCCGGACTGTGGTTCTGCTCGAGAAGAACGAGCGCCCGGGTCTGAAGATCCTGATCAGCGGCGGTGGTCGTTGCAACGTCACGACGACGCGCAGCGGCAAGGACCTGGAGCTGCAATACGGCGAGCGCCGAGGGCGCTTCCTGCGGCACTCCCTGCATGGATTGCCGCCGACTTCCGTGGTGGCGCACTTCGAGCGGCTCGGGGTGCCACTGCGCGAGGAAGATCTCGAGAAGCTGTTCCCCGTGTCGCAGAAGGCTCGCGATGTGCTGGAGGCGTTGCTCGCGGATTGCCGCAGGAGCGGCGCGCAAGTGGTGACCAGCGCTGCGGTGTTGTCGGTTGCCCGCGATGGCGACCGTTTCGTCGTGGCTACCAACGATCGCGTGTGGCGTGCGCACAGCGTCATCGTGGCGACGGGAGGCCTCAGCTATCGCAAGACGGGCGCGACTGGCGACGGCTACGGCTTCGTGCGCTCCTTTGGCCATTCGATCACTTCGACGTATCCCGCGCTCGCGCCACTCCAAGTGGATGCCGCGTGGGTGCGTCAACTGCAGGGGATCGTGCTGCATGGCGTCGAGATCGCGTCGATGGACCGTGACGGCCGCATCAAGACGCGTCGCACGCGGCCAGTCCTGTTCACGCACAAGGGGCTGTCCGGGCCAGCGCCGATGGATCTCGCGGGCGATATCGAAGAGTCGCATGGCGGCATGGTGCGCCTCGACTTCGCGCCGAACGCGTCCATTGCCGAGTTGGAGTCGCAGTGGCTCGAGTCTGCAAAGCATCACGGCAAGCGACTGGCTGCATCGCTGCTGCCTGCGGAGTTGCCGGATCGTCTTCGCACTGCGCTGTGCGCGCTCGCTGGGTGCGAAGGCATCACGCTTGCGAACCTCGATCGCGCCGCGAGGCAGCGTTTGCTGAGCGTGGTCAAGGATCTCCGCGTGCCCTGCGAGCGAAGCCTTGGATTCGACCACGCTGAGGTGACTCGCGGCGGCGTCGCTCTCGACGAAGTGGATCCGAAGTCGATGCAATCGCGGCTGCAGCCGGGCCTTTTCCTGTGCGGAGAGGTCCTCGACATCGACGGCCCAATCGGTGGCTTCAACTTCCAGGCAGCCTTTGCGACGGGCCGTGTCGCAGGCCTACACGCGTAGCGCGCCTGCTACGTTCGCGAAGTGCTCGGCGACACCATCTTTGCCACTGCAAGCGCTCCGGGCGCATCCGCGCGTGCAGTCGTGCGCATCTCCGGGCCGCTTGCGTTTGCAGCAGCTGAGTCTGCGTTGCGTCGGGAGTTGCCGCGCACGCGATGTCAGTGCGAAGGCAGCGTGCATCTTGGTCAGCTTGCGTCGCCTGCGTTCGCGCTGTGCATGCCAGGGCCCCGCAGCTACACGGGCGAGGACTGCGTCGAGCTGCACCTCGCGGGCAGCCCTGTTTTGATCGCCGAAGTCGCAGCACAGATGTGCGCTGCGTGTGGGCCAAGCTTGCGACCGGCATTGCCTGGCGAGTTCACGGCGCGTGCGTGTCAGAACGGGCGCATCGACCTGGCGCAAGCAGAGGGCGTGCTGATGTTGATCCACGGCGAAGATGCGCGCGAAGTGGCTCGCGGCGCTTCGTGGCTCGCAGGAGGGTTGTCGGCAGCGGTGGAGCGCGTGCGCAGTCTCGCGCAAGACGCGCTGGCGCTCGTCGAAGCTGGCCTCGACTTCGAGGCTGGCGACACTGGGGAAGTGAGCGAGTCGCTGTGGCGCGATCCGCTTGCCGCGGCGCATGCTGAAGCGATCGCGCTGGTCGCCGCGATGCCGCGAGCGATTGCCGGCGGTGAGGCGCTGCTGCTCGGGCGCAGCAACGCTGGCAAATCCTCTCTGTGCAACGCGCTCGCGCAGCGCGAGGCTGCGTTGGTGGACGCCGTGTCCGGCACGACGCGCGACGTGTTGCGCGTGGAGTTGGCGCCCGGGGTCGCGGTCTGGGATGCCCCTGGCGATCTCGAGGCTTCTGTCGATGTGGACCGCGCCGCGTTGGCGCTGCGCAATCGGCTCGCAGGCCGCGCGTCGTCGGCGGTCGTGGTGGTCGATTCGATGGACATCCCCGCCCAACTCGCTGCCACCCTGCCGTGCCTGTGCGTGGTGTGGACCAAGCGAGACCTGCGCGGCGATCCAACGGACGGTGACCGGGAGCGCCTCCGCCAAGTGGCGCCGTTCACTGAAGGATCGCCGCAGTTCGTTGTCAGTGCCGCGACGGACGAAGGCCTGCCTGCGTTGCGCGCATTCCTTGCGGAGCGTTCGCGCCGTGGCGCTGCGGACCCCGGCGGCCCGCAACGCCATGCGGCGAAGCTCGCGCTGTCGGCGCTGGAGCGCGCGGTCGCAGCACAGCAGGCGGAACTTGCGAGCCAGGACCTGCAAGAGGCTCTCGCAGCGTTGGGGCAGATCGACGGCCAGCATGGCGTCGAGGATTTGCTCGACCGTATCTACCGCCGCTTCTGCATGGGCAAGTGAGCCCAAGACGACGGAAACCCAGCATTTGGCGCAGGTTTCGCGTGGGTCTGCCTTTGACACACGATTCCTGGTGTCGGTAACGTCCGCCCGTTCGCCGATGGCGCAATAGCCTGGGGTCAGCCAGGCCGCAGCCGGAAGCGAACAGGTGCCCATGCGCTGTCCCTACTGCAAGGCCGACAATGACCGCGTCATCGACTCGCGCGCCAGCGCGGATGGATTTGCCATCCGTCGGCGGCGTGTCTGCGCGGACTGCGGTCGGCGCTACACCACCTACGAGCGTGTCGAGACGGCTCCGCTCCGCGTGGTGAAGAAGAACGGCGAACGCGTGGCGTTCGACCGGCAGAAGGTGCTGAGCGGAATGATCCGCGCGTGCGAGAAGCGGCCCGTGTCGCTCGAGACTCTCGAGACGATCTCGGACCGCATCGAGCGGCAGTGCATGGAAGCCTTCGACAAGGAGGTGCCGAGCAAGGTCATCGGCGGCCTCATCATGCAGGAGCTGCGGCAACTCGATCAGGTGGCATACGTTCGATTCGCGTCGGTCTATCGCGAGTTCAAGGACGTGAGCCAGTTCCTCGAGGAGCTGAAGCCGATGCTCGAGAAGCGACGGGAGGGCGGAAACGATGAAGCGGCGGTCAGAGCATCTGGTCAAGAAGCGTGATGGTCGGATGGAGTTCTTGCGCGCGACGAAGCTCGCGCGTTCGGTCCATCTCGCATTGCAGAGCGTCGGCGTCGACGAAGACTGGCGCGCGCTCGATGTGACGACCGCTGTGCTCGCGGGTCTGCGCTCGCGGCGCGAACAGGTGTTGCTCGAAGGCGCCCCCGTGCTCAGCACGATCGAGCTGGCGTCTGCCGTGCAAGGCGTGTTGGTCGCCAACGGCCACGCTGCCGCAGCCGTCGCGTTCGAGGCGACGCAGAAGGATCGCGCGCTGCGTCGTGCGATGTTGTCGAGCCGAGGGCGTGGGTTGTCGATCGTCAATGAAGGTCCTGTGTCGCTGCCGCCCATTGGTCCGTCGTCCTCCAACCGTTTGACGAAGGGCTGATCCCATGCGCCTCAAGCGTCTCGTAGCCCGTGGCTTCAAGTCTTTCGCCGACCGCACCGAGTTCGAGTTCGACTCGCGGTTGACCGGCATCATCGGCCCCAACGGCTGCGGCAAGTCCAACGTCGTGGACGCGATCAAGTGGGTGCTTGGCGACCAGCGCGCCAAGAGCCTGCGCGGCACCGAGATGACCGACGTCATCTTCAAGGGCGCCGAAGGCCGCGAAGCCATGGGCATGGCGGAAGTGACGATCACGTTCGAGGATCCCGAAGGGAAGCTCGAGGGTCGCACCGAGATCGACATCTCTCGTCGGCTCACGCTCGAGAAGGAATCGACCTACCTGCTGAACGGCACGGAAGTGCGTCTCAAGGACGTGCGCGACGTGCTGCTCGACACCGGTCTAGGAACCGGCGGCTACTCCGTGATGGAGCAGGGCCGCATCGACGCAGTGCTGTCCGCAAACCCGGAGGCTCGTCGCGCGATCTTCGAGGAAGCGGCCGGCATCTCGCGGTTCAAGCTGCAGAAGAAGGAAGCGCTGCGCAAGCTCGAGCGCACCGACCAGAATCTCGCTCGCGTCACCGACCTGTTGGAGGAGCGCAGCCGCCGCATTCGCAGCCTGCGCATCCAGGCCGGCAAGGCTCGTCGCTTCCAAGAACTGCAAGCCGCGTTGCGCGACCTGCGCGCCGCGATTGCGGTGATCGAGGGCACCGAGTTGCGAAGTGCGTTGCACGACCAACGCGCGCGACTTGCGGAGCTCGAAATCGCGCTCGACACGGCGATCTCTCGCCGCGAGGAATTCGTCGATCGCGTCGCGGAGACGGATGCGACCATCGCGCAGTGCGCAGAAGCGCTGGAGTCGGCGCGCGCAGAATGCCACCGAGTCCGTGGCGAATTGAACACGCAGCGCGAACGCGCCCAGTCGCAAGCGCAGCGTCGCGATGACTTGCGCGCCGAGGCCGAACGCGGCCGAGCGCGTGGTCAAACTTTGGCGGGCCAGCGCATGGAGCGCGGCAGCTCGCTCGAAGCGGCTCGCGACGAACTCACTGCGCGCGAAGAGGAGGCTGTCGATCTCGGGCGCCAGCTGGAAGAGCAGCGCGCGGCGGCAGGCGAGGCTCAGCGCAGCTTGCGAGCGCTGAGCTCGGAGCGTGAAGCGATTCGCTCGGAGTTGCTCGAGTTGCTGCATGCGCGCACCCGCGCACGCAACGCAGCGGCGGATCAAGAAGCCCGTCTCGGTTCGGCGCGCGGACGCAGCAGCAAGCTTGAAGAGCGCCTTGCCGTGGTTTCGCGCGAGTCCGCAGAGTTGCAGACCCAGCGCGACAGCCTCGAATCGGACCGCACATCGTTCCTCACGCGCGAGCGGTTCCTGCGCGAGCGCGAAGAGCGCGTCCTTGTCGACTTGCGCGATGCCGACGGCGAAGCCGCGGAGCTTGCCAGCGTCGAGTCCGAATTGCGGCGCGAGTTCTCGGAGGTCGATGGCCGCCGCCAAGCGCTCGTCGCAATGGAGGCACAGTTCGAAGGCCTCGACCAAGGGCCCAAGCACGTGCTCTCGACGAAGCCGGATGGGCTGCGTGGCCGGCTCGTCGATCTGCTGGAGATCGACCTCCAGCACAGCACCGCGCTCGAAGCGGCGCTCGGCTCTTACGTGCAAGCGCTCGTCGTGGACACGCGCGCGAACGCTGGCCGCATCATCCAAGAGCTGCAGGAGAAGCGGCTCGGCCGCGTGCTGCTGCTCGTCGAGGAAGAGTTCGCCGCGGAGCCCACAGTCGGCTCCTTCCTGCCATTGCCGGCTTCTGCGCGTTCGCTGTTCGACCTCGTTCGTCCGGCGGGCAGCGGCGACGCGAGCCGTCGCATGTTGGCGTGGTTGCTGCGGGGCGTCGTGCTCGTCGAGTCGCTGGAGCAGGCGGATGCGACTCGCGCCGACCTTTGCTTCGTGACGCCTTCGGGCCAACTGCTGTGCGGGCCGCGCGTCGAGGGTGGCCACACTGCCGAAGGGCAAGCCGGCCTCGTCGTCCGCCGTTCGCAGATCCAAGAACTGCAAGTCGCGGTCGATGCGGTGTCGCAGAAGTTGGCGTCGTTGCAGGGTGGCAAGGAGCGCGCGGTGTCGCGCGTCGATCGTCTGAAGGCAGAGTCCCGTCTTGTGGGCGCTGCGCTGCAAGATGCGCGGCGCAACTTGCAGGGCGCCGAAGCGCAGCTCTCGCGCGTGGTCGCGAGAGCGGTGGACGTTGCCAAGGAATCAGGCGAGCTCGAACGCGAAGCGGACGAGCTGGCGTTCACGATGGCTCGCGCGAAGGCGATCCTCGGCAAGGCGCTGTGCAATCAGCATCTGCTGTCGCTGCGCGAGCAGCGCCGCGCCGAAGTCGAGGCGGGCATGAGCGACCGGATCGCTGCGGCGGAGTCCGTCTCGAACGACGCGTCGCGCGCCGAGCAAGACCTGCGCCTGCAACAAGCGAAGATCCAGGAGGGTCGCGAAGGCCTTCTCCGAACGATTCGCATGCACGAGGAAGCGCTGCGCGAGATCGACTCGGCGCTGGAAGAGTTGGCGGACTCGGTGCAGAAGAACGAAGACGGCGCTTCGCGGGCCGAGACCGAGGCGATGCGCTTCGAAGAGACCGCGAATGCGCTCGATGACCAGCTCGTCGAACTGGAGGAGCGCCGCACCGAGGCGGACTCGCAACACGACTCTGCGCGCCAGCAGCATCGTCAGGCGCAGCAGGACTTGACGCAGTGCGACCATCTCGTGCGCAACGCGGGCGAGTCGATGAACAAGAAGAAGCTCGAGGTCGTCGACCTCGACCATCGCTTCTTGCGCCTCGAGGATCGCCTTCGCGAGGAGACCGGCATCGAATTGATGCGCTGCCTCGGCGACGTCACGGGGCTCGGCATCGAGTTCGTGGACGACACCATTGGGCCGATCGCCAAGGAAGGCATGGCCGAGACGCTGCAGGGGCCGCCGCTGCCGCCGTCCGTCGTTGCGCATCACTACGGCATGTCGCGCCTGTGGGAGACCGATGGCTTCGATGCCCCGGAGACGCGCCGCGAGATCCAGGTTCTGCAAAGCCAGAAGGACCGCCTCGGCGCCGTCAACCTCGATGCAGTCGCCGAGTTGGATGCCGAGGAGGGCCAGTTCGGCACGCTGGAGCAAGAGGTGCAAGACCTCAAGGAAGCCCGGCGCGCGTTGATGGATGCTCTGCGCAAGCTCGAGGTCGAGTCGAAGACCTTGTTCGAGCAGACGTTCGCGGAGGCGCGGAAGAACTTCCAAGACATCTTCCGCAAGCTGTTCCAAGGCGGAAAGGCGGACATGTTCCTCCACGAGACGGATGACCTGCTCGAAGCGGGCATCGAGATCGTGGCGCAGCCGCCTGGCAAGCAACTGCAGTCGATCAACCTGCTGTCCGGTGGCGAGCGCTCGTTGACCGCAGTCGCGATCTTGTTCGCGCTGTTCAAGGTTCGTCCGTCGCCGTTCTGCATCCTCGACGAAGTGGATGCCGCGCTCGATGAGACCAACGTCGAACGCTTCCTGCGCGTGCTGCGCGATTTCACGCACGACACTCAGTTCTGCATCGTGACACACCACAAGCGCACGATGGCGGATTGCCAGGCGCTCTACGGCATCACGATGCAGCGACGCGGCGTCAGTTCGCGCATCGCGGTGTCGCTCAGCGAAGTGGACAGCTTCCAGAGCGGCGGCCCGGCAGCGGCGAAGCCCGATCCGGCGCGCAAGCAGCGCATCGCTGGCGAAGAGGCAGTCGGCTTCGGCTGAGCCCGGAGCCGCATTTGCTTTCGGCCATCCTGCCTGTCTGCTCTTCGCGATGAGTTCGCGTAACGGCGTGTGCGTGGTGGTTGGCGCAAGCTCGGGCATCGGGCTTGCGATCGCGCGAAGGCTCTGTCTCGAGGGCCGCAAGGTCGCGATGCTCGCGCGACGTCCGCGCGAGCTGGAAGCGATGGCGGCCGCCATCGACGACGCGCTCGGTCGCAAAGCAGCGCATGCATATGTGCACGACGCGTCGGACCTCGATGCAGCAGAGTCGCTGTTTGTGCGCATCGAGCAAGAACTCGGAGAGGTCGACGAGCTGCACTACGTTGCCGGCGTGATGCCCGAAGTCGCGATCGACGAGTTCGATCTCGGCAAAGACCGCATGCAGATGCAAGTCAACGCGCTCGGCTGCATGGCGTGGGCCAATGCCGCGGCGCGCAGGTTCTTGCCGCGCAAGAAGGGCCTGATCCTCGGCGTGAGTTCGGTTGCCCAGGATCGCGGCCGTTGCGGTCGCCCGGGCTACAACGCGAGCAAGGCTGCGATGGACACGTTCCTCGAAGGCCTTCGCAATCGACTGTGGCGCCATGGCGTGCAGGTGACGACGGTCCGGCCCGGTTTCGTCGAGACTCCGATGACGCAAGGCCTCGCTCTCAAGGGCGCCATCTCCGCCGACCGCGCCGCACAACTTGCGCTGGCTGCGCGCGACCGAGGTCGTTCGATCGTCTATGTGCCGGGCAAGTGGCGTCTCATCATGTTCGTGATCCGCAACATCCCTTCGGTGTTGTTCCGTCGCCTGTCGATCTGAGGCTCTGACGTTTCGCATGACGATCCCCTGGAACGACGAATTCGTGCGCGGCTGGGGCATGGCCGTCGGCGGTCCCTCGCGGGTGCTGCGGCCGGAGACCAAGGAGCAGGTCGCCGACGCGTTCGCGGATGTGCGCGCGCGCAATGGCTCGATCGCGCTGCGCGGATCGGGTTGCAGTTACGGCGATGCCGCGATCTGCAGCGGCGGACACGTGCTCGATCTGTCGCGGATGAATCGGATCCTCGACTTCGATCCGCTCACGGGCGTGGCCAGGTGTGAACCGGGCGTGACGATCCGCGACTTGTGGCGCACGTCGATCCAATACGGGTTCTGGCCCAAGGTCGTGTCCGGCACGATGGCGGTGTCCGTTGGTGGCGCCGCGTCGATGAACATCCACGGCAAGAACAACTACGCCGTGGGTTCGTTCGGCGAGGGCATTCGCAGGTTCTCGCTGCTGGTCGCGGACGGCTCGGTGCTCGAATGCTCGCGCACGCAGAACGCTGACCTATTCCATGCGGCCATCTCCGGCTTCGGCATGCTGGGCTGCTTCCTCGATCTCGACATCGAGTTGAAGCGCGTCCACTCGGGCCGCCTCCGCGTCGGCGCAATCGTCTGCAAGGACCTGGCCGACAACCTGGAGACCATCGAGCGACTCCAGGGCGAGGCGGACTACCTCGTCAGCTGGATCGACCTGCATGCGAAGGGCGCAGCGCTCGGCCGCGGCGTGCTTCATCGCGCGGACCAAATGAAACCCGGCGAGGATCCCGAAGGCGTGCGGTTCTTCGATCCGTGCTTGCAGGACGTTCCGACGACGATGTTTGGCCTCGTGCCCAAGGGATGGCTGTGGCCAGGCATGTGGGCCGCAGTGCACTCCGGTCAAGTTGGCCTCGTCAACGCGTTGAAGTTCTCCTTTGGGCCGCGCGAGCAGCGCGGGTCGCCCTACCTGCAGAGCCACGGCGCATTCCACTTCTTGCTCGACTATGTGCCGCGCTGGCAGTGGATGACGAAGCCGGGCGGGCTGATCCAGTTCCAGCCATTCGTGCCAAAGGCTTCTGCGGAGCGCGTGCTGCGGCAGTTGACGGAGACCTGCCATCGCGAGGGCATGATTCCGTATCTCGGCGTGCTGAAGCGCCATCGACCGGATCCGTTCTTGATGACGCATGCGGTCGATGGGTTCTCGATGGCGATGGACTTCGCCGTGCCGACGAGCAAGCGAAAGCGAGACGCGTTGTGGGCGATGTGCCAGCGGCTGTCCGACGTGGTGTTGGATGCTGGTGGGCGCTTCTACTACGCAAAGGACGCCTTGCTACCGCAGCCAGCGTTTGAGCGCGTGCACGGCAGCGAAGCGGTGCGCACGTTCCGCTCGCTGAAGGCTCGCTGCGATCCACGCGGGATGTTGCAGACCGACTTGTCGCGACGACTGATGGGCTAGCGGATACCCGCTCAGGGCATCAGGATCGCGCGCAACGCATCGGGCACGAACCGCTGGGCTTCGGCGGACAACGCGGGAAGCGCGGTTCGTCGCAGTGCGCGCAGCGCGGCGAGGTTCGATTCGACGCCCATCTCGGCTTGCAGCGCTTCGGCGCACTTCCTGCGCGCGCCCTGCGCATCGGCAGCGAGGAGCGTTGTCAGCATCGATGTGCAATCCTGTGCGTTGTTCGTCGTGCACGGCAGCGGGCATGCAGCCAGCATGGTGGATGCGTGCGCTTCGGACCGGAATGCCGATGCGAGCGCCGCGCGCGCAGCATGGGATGTCTTGCCTGCAAAGACCTCGGCGAGCGCATGCGAGGACACGTGCTGCCCCGTGCGCAGCAGCGCGGCCATCGCTTCTGCGCGCGTCGCCAGGTCGCGTCGCGCATCGAGCGCAGTCTCCTGGCATGCCGCGAGGAAGTCGCTGCCAACGGGGCTCGTCGTCGCTGCGAGGACCATTCGCTGGGCAGGCGCTGACAAATAGGGGAACTGCCGTTCGAGGTTGCGACGCGCAGGCTCGCCACCGAGGTGCAACATCGTGGCGACGCCTTGCTCGGCTTCGCCTGGATGCGCGCTGCGAATGGCCTTTTGCGCCATGTCGAGCGCTGGCGCGTGGCGCAGTTGCGAGAGGCATCGCAACGCCGCCGCTCGAACGGATGGATCCGCGTCGGAGCTGGCGAGGCGAGCAATCGCGGACACGCGTTCACGCCCTGCTTGTTCGTGAAGTTGAAACGCGTGAAGCCCTGCAATACGAACCTCTGGCGCGGAGGCCGTGAGCGCTGGCTCGAACAGCCGCAGGTCGAGCGAGCGCTTTGGCGTTGCCAACGCAGTCAGCACGGCAGCCTTGGCCGCCGGGTCTCGCAGGGCAGCGTCCTTCGCGAGTCGCTCCAAGGCCGCCGCTGCATCGTCGCCGCCGCGATCGAGCAGGCCTGATGCCATCGCGAGCAGGATGTCTCGTTGGCGTTTGTAGCTGGCCTCGCTGAACGCAGCGAGTCGCTGGCTCAGCGCTTCGCTGCCGTGATCTGCTGGCAATCGACCGAGCGCAAACGCGGCTGCGATCATCGTCGCATCGGTCTTTGCGCCGGGCTTCCCCATGGCGGTGGTCAGGGTGGACTCGGACCCCGGAGCGCCGAGGTAGCCCAGCGCGAGCAACCCAAGCGTCCTCGCCGTGGGCTCGCCTGAGTTCGCGACAGCCAGGATCTTGGGCAAGTGTCGCGGGTCCTTCGACGATCCGATCGCCAATGCGGCCTCGCCGCGAAGGCGTGGATCGGGATGGTCGAGGAATCGTTCCGCGTCGCGCAGCAACAGTGCCTGCGACGCGCGCGGGTCTTCCTGGGCCGAGACCAAGCACGCCGTGACCGCGACGGCTGCGCAGGCCGCCATGGTGCGAGCGAGATCGCCCAGTGCGCGAGCGGCGGCAGCGGCGTGCGGGGCAATGCGGCGCATGGGGTTGGGTGGGAAGATCACGGTAGACCGCGGCTTGCGCCGTTCGCATGGGGCGAAGGGCTCCGCGATCGGGCTCACGAGACGTGCTGTGGTCGGTTAGCCTCCCCGCCCCGGCAAAGTCCGTTCCCAATCCATGCGCATCGGCTATCTCGACTGCTGTTCTGGTGTCTCCGGGGACATGTGGGTGGGGGCCCTGCTCGACGCGGGCCTGCCGCTAGCGGACCTGCGCGAGGTCGTGGCGTCGCTGCAATTGCCCGGTGTCACCGTGCGCAGCGAGCGTGTCTTGCGCGCCAGCATCGGCGGGACTCGCTTCGTCGTCGAACTGCACGGCAGGGAGCCTGGGCGGTCGTTGGAGGATCCGGCGCCGGCG
>CAIYFF010000448.1 GCA_903925435.1 uncultured Planctomycetota bacterium
CTTCGCACTCGGCGATGCGCGCGGCGTCGCCATTGAGGTCGAGGCGGCGACGGATCGTGATCTTGCCGTCGATGCCGTAGCCGCAGTGGGGCAGCACATGCAGTTGCACGAACCGCTTCGTGTCGCCGCGAAGCGCAGGCTCTGCCGAGTCCTTGACCGACAGTTCCATCGTCTGCCAGCCATCGGCTCCGACTGGGTTGACCTTGCCCTGGAGCTTGACGTCGCCCAATCGGAAGATGCGCGGCAACTCCTGCTGGTAGCTGCCGCCAGTCACGCCGCGTTCGAGGTCGCATGCCGCCCAGAACGCAAGTTCGCGCAAGTCCGCAGGCGGGATCGCAGGGCGAGCGCCGCTCTTGTCCAACTCGCCGTGCAGCAACAGGCCAGGCGGCCGGAAGGCGCCGAAGAACTCGCGCCAGACGTGGTCGGCGATGCCGCGCTGTTGGTCGATCGTCTGCTGCAAGTCCTCGGCGGTCTTCACGCCGGCAGGAAGCGATGGCATCACGCCGACCGCGACGTCGCAAAGCTGCGCGCCGCCGGTGTTGACGCACGACACGGCGAGCAGGCCGTCGCCGCCTTGCTGCATCGCCGCGAGTTGCTTGCCGGCGACGATGTAGGTCCGGTCCCGGCCGTAGCCATCGTTCTGGATCAGCAGCTCGCCGTTCCAGTAGACGCGGATGCCGTCGTCGTGGCTGATCGTGAACATCACGGCCTTGGGCTTGCGCTTGCCGAGGTCGATGCGGCTGCGCAGCAACAACAGTTCGCTGGCCCAACGCGTGCGTTGGTTGGGGTTCTGCGGAATGTCGGTGCCGAACTCGCCCTTGCCCGTGCCCCAGGCGCTGTCGTCGAACGACGGCGTTTCCCACATCGGCGGCACGCCCTTCTGGGGCGCCATGAAGCACTTCCACTCGTGGCCGCCATCTGCTGCCGACGGCACGACCCAGTCGATCTTGATCGCCGTGGTCGGTGGCGCGATCGACAGTCGCTGCGTCGTGCGCGCATAGACGATGGCTCCTTGCGCCGGCACGTTCCAACGCAGCGATTGCGCGCTGACGTTGGCTGCGCACAGCAGCGCGCAGGCGATAGCGAAGGGACTGCGCCCGATGGCCCTCAATGCGTTTCGCGCGAACCGATGCATGGAACGGACAGTCTGCCATGCCGATGGCTCGGGTCGAGCCCCGAGGGCGTGGTTCGCCGGCCTCACAGCTCTTGGACTCATTTGGGCTTTTCGGGCTGGCAGTGGACCGTGAGCGCGACCCCCTTCGGTTCGCCGCGCGAGCCGGTGATCACGCAGCGCACGCCGCGCGCCTTCTTTGGCTCGATCCGCACGAGCCTCCGCATCCCGACCGTGCCGCCGCTTGCGATCTCGCTCCACGCCTCGCCGTCCCATGCGTCGATGCGGAACGACTCGATGCGCTGACCGTGCGCCGCCACGTCTTCTCGGAGGTCGATGACGTCGAACGTCGCTTCGCCGCCAAACCAGGCCTCGCTCGCGGACGAGCTGTCGCGTCGTCTTGCGTCGGCTGCGATGTCGCGCAGAAACGTCGCGCGCAGGTGCGCTCCAACCTCGGCGAGGACCTTGCAGTCGGCGTCGGCGATGCGACCCCGTGGATCGGGCGGCACGTTGAGCAGGAGCACGGCATTGCCGCCGACTGCCGAGAACCAGAAGTCGAGCAGCGTGCTCTTGGGCTTCACCGAAGCGTCCTCGCTTGCGTGGTAGAACCAGCCGTTGCGGATCGACACGTCGGTCTCTGCGGGCCACCAGTGGATGCGGCGCGCGGATGCGAGCGCGCTGCGCGAACCAAGGTCCGGAGCCTGGCACTTCTCTCGCAGTCGCCACAGCGATTGCCATGCGGCGCGGTCCTGCTCGAAGGCGCCGCCGCCCGAATCGTCGAGCGGCAGCGCGCTCCATTCCTGTTCGCGCGTCTTCCCCGCTTCGTTGCCGACCCAGCGCACATCGGGACCGGTGATCGCGATGCATGCGGTTGGCTGCAGTTCGCGCACGAGGCGAAAGTGCGATTGCCAGTCGAAGATCTGAGGATCATCGGAGGGGCAGTGCGCGCCGTCGAACCACACTTCGAACAGCGGGCCGTAGTCGGAGCACAGCTCGCGCAGTTGCTGCTGGAACACATCGTGGTAGGCGCGCGTGCCGAACGACTTGCAGTTGCGGTCCCACGGCGAGAGATAGACGCCGAACGACAATCCGTGCTCGCGGCACGCATCGGCGACCTCGGCGACGACGTTGCCATCGCCGTTGCGCCATGGCGACGCCGCGACGTCGTGGTCGGTGCTCGCAGACGGCCACAGGCAGAACCCGTCGTGGTGCTTGCAGGTCAACACGATGCCGCGCATGCCCGCGTCCGCGAACGTGCGCGCCCATTGCCTTGCGTCGAACTCGGTCGGCGCAAACGTCGTTGGCGATTCGGTTCCGTCGCCCCATTCGCGGTCCGTGAACGTGTTCATGCCGAAGTGCACGAACGCGACGAAGCCGTGTTGTTGCCACTGGACCTGCCGCTGCGACGGCCGCGACATCGACGCGAGTTCGGCGATCGAATCTGCATGTGCGCCCATGGGCACGAGCACTGGCGATTGCGCATGCAGCAGCGATGCCAGCGCCTGTGCTGTGAGGAATGCAGCGGGTCGGAGGTCACTTCGCACGAGATGCTTCCTTGCTGCAGCGGTCGAAGAACGAGAACACGTCGGGCAGTGCGACCTGGACGATCGCGAGATGTTCGACGAGCGGATAGTCGCGATAGGTCGCGTCGTCGCAGATGCCTTGCAGTTGTTCTGACAACCGCTTGGCCTGCGCGCGACCGAAGTCGCGTTCGCCTGCTGCCACGAAGAACGGCAGCTTCGCGAGGCCTGCAGACTTCCTCGCGTTGCCGCCTCCGCCCAGCGCTGCCACGGCGCAAAACGTGCTCGGCGAGGCGCTCGCCTGCGACACCGCTTGCATCGCGCCCATGCTGTGGCCGATCAGCAACACGCGCGCGCGGTCGATGGGATACCGAGCGGCGAGCGCATCGAGCAGCGCGGGAAGGTCCGCGCCCGACATGCCCGCCGTGCGCGGCGCGCACAGCAGCATGTTGCGCGCTTCGCACAACCGAACGATCGCGCCGTCGCCGTAGCCATCGAAGAACAGGTTTTCGCTGCCGCCAGCGCCATGCAGCGCGAACACCAGCGGCAGCGGTTTGCCGTCCGCCGCGGCCTTCGGCACCGCGATGCGCACGTGCACGGAGCCGCGCGCCGTGGGGACGCGGAGCCAGAACTGGCCGCTGCGCGTCTGGTCGTAGAACGTGCCCGCCGCATCGCCCGCGAGGGACGCGGCCACAGCCTCCGCTTCGCGCAACAGTCGCGCGCCGGGGAGCACCGTCTCCTCGCTGCGCGCCTTCGTCATGCCGCGCAGCATGCGAACGAGCGCGGTCACCGTTTGTAGCTCGAGGCTCGGCTGTCCCGGTCGATCGCTGTCCGTGCTTTCGAGCGCGTCGAATGCCGCAAGCCGCGCATCGCGTCCCTGGACGATGCTGAGTCCTTGCTCGCGCGAGATCAGCACGCGGTCGTTCGACTCGATGCGCCATGTGAGCGCGGCGTCGCCATCCTTGCGCTCGCGGATCGGCAGCGAGATCGCCATCGGCACATCACCGATGCTGCTGCGCAGCACTTCCTCGCCGTCGATCGATGCGACGAGGATCGCGCCGTCGGGCTTCTGCGGCGGTTCGTCTTCGCGGCCATAGCGGAGCGACTCGAGCTGCGCGCTTGCGTCGCCTGCAGTGGGGTCGCAGAGGCGTTGTGGCAGCTTGAGCACAAGGCGCTCCGCCCAGCGTTCTGCACCGTCGCGTTCGCGTCCATCGAGCGCTGCCTCGGCTTTGCCGACCGCCTCTGCGACGCCGTTCAAGTTCATGCCGAAGAACGCCTGCACCGCCTTGTCGAGTTCTTCGAACGCGGCTTTGCGTCGCGCCACATCCTGCGTTGCATCGAGCTTGCGCTCGAACGCGCGAAGGCGAAGCCCCAGCTCGTAGCGATCGGCTTGGGCCCGCACGGAGGCCATGGTCATCGCAGCGAGTGCTGCGATCACGGCGATCCGAGGCAATGGCCAGTTCGTTCGGGTGCGCATCGGGGCGAGCATACCGATGCGCTCGGTGGGGTCGTGGTCGCGGGCTACTCTTCGCCGCGCGTGTCGCGCAGGATCCAGTCCACAGCAGCAGCGAGATCCATCGCTTCGACGGTCGGCATGCTCTGCGCCTCGCGCAACGCGTTGAGTTCCTTCTGCGGCGGCTTGCCGCTGTGCACGTAGACCGTGCGCAACGGCGTTCCGCGCGCAGCGAGCACGTCGCGCGCGCTGTCGCCGACGAGATAGGAGCCTTCGAGTTCGATGCCGAGAAGTTCGACTGCCTGCTGCACAAGGCCGCCCTTTGGTTTGCGGCAGTCGCAGTCGCGGCCATACGGGCCCGCGAGATCCGGATGGTGGGGGCAGTGCAGCACCGCCGCGATGGCGTTCTGCGTCTCGCGCTGCAGCTTCTCGTGAATGCGCGCGAGCGTCGTCTCGGAGTAGAGATTGCGCGCGATGCCGCTTTGGTTCGTCACGACGACGACCAAGAAGCCTGCGTCGCGGAGCCGGAGGATCGACTCACAGGCGCTCGGCAGCAACTCCAGCCGTTCAGGAGATTCGACGAAGTCGACCTCGCGGTTGATCGTGCCGTCGCGGTCGAGGAAGACCGCGCGCTTCACTTCCCTTGGCCTTGCAGCGGCGAAGGGTTGGTGCCGGCTTGCGGCGCCTGCTGCGCCGCGGCGCGCGCGCGCAACACATCGAAGCCAAGCAACGGCTCGTCCTCGCGGTAGAGCTTGATGTAGACCTCGCCCGGCACAATCGCTCCCTTCACGCCAAACGGGAACAGGACGTCGCCAATCGTCCACGCGATGAGCATGGGCGGCAGTCCGGGCGGGCCAGCGCTGTCGATCCAGCGTGACGTGTAGCCGCGCGTGTGCTGGTAGAGGATGCGCTGCTCGGGGCGGAAGCCCTTCTTCTTCAGCTCGAGGAAGTGGTCCGAACCGAAGTTGCCCGCGATGTCGAAGGTCTTCGGCGTCGTCTCGCCGGTGTCGTGGCCGTTGAGCCAGATCTGCGCGCCGGGTGGCTCGCTCGTGATCAGGATCTCCTGGTTGCGCTTGAACCACGTGCACGCGGTGCACGGGATCAGGAGAGCGAGAAGCAGGGAACGCATGGCGTCGCATCCTATCGGCCGGGACCGGCCTCTGGGGAGAGCGCTCCTTGTGCTACGCATCGCCAATTCTCGTCGGCGTGCATCGGCACGCGCC
>CAIYFF010000449.1 GCA_903925435.1 uncultured Planctomycetota bacterium
CGACTGCCGCTGGATCTCGTTGCACTGCCACGCGACTCCCTCGGCCAGTTCGTCGAGGTTGCGCACTTCGCGCAGGTGGTCCGTGCCGGCGCCTGCGCAGAAGCCGTTTGCGAGACGAAGCGCCGACGTGCGCGCGATCAGCTCGCGCGCGGAGTCCCAGCCGAGGAAGAAGCGCTGCGCCGTGTCCATCGCCTCTGCGATGCCGAAGCCGTTGTCGTCGAGCCACGAACGGATGCGCATCGTCGCGTCCCAATCGACGTGGGCGCGGATCTCGGCGGCGTCCGCGGGCGCATCGAGTCGGTGGCCCAGCGCGCGGTAGCTCTCGTGCAGCACGACGTGCGCAGCGCCAAAGCACAGGCGGACTGGAGCTGCAGCCTTTGCGGCGTCATTCATCCGCTTGAGGCTACGCAGCGCGTCTTCGCGGCGCGACCCTGCATGGGCTGGTGGCCGCATAGGCCATTGCGTTCGTGCGGAGACGGCAATCGAATCCGGCTGTGCTCCGGTGCCCTCTCGCATGGTGTGCTGTCGCTGCGGCGATCGCGTCGTGCCACGTTGCCAGTGCGCAGGAGCGCGTAGCGGACTCGACGCGGAGCTACCGGCTGCGCGCCGTGCGCGTGGAGACGCAGGACGTGTTCCGGCCCGAGGAAGCTGGCGAGCGCTTCGTGCCGAGGCTCGTCAACTCGCTGCATGCCTTGACGCGCAAGGAGACGGTGATGCGCGAAGTGTTCGTGCAGCCAGGGGAGCTTGTCGATGTCACGCACGCTGCAGAACTCGAGCGCAACCTTCGCGCGTTGGGCATCTTCGCGGAGGTCGAGGTCCGTTTGGTGCCCGCAACGACGGAAGGCGAGGCCGATCTCGTCGTGCGCACGCGGGATCGCCTCACGCTCGCGGCGGGCGGCGGCGCTTCGTACGTGGGTGGAACCAGCGGTTTGAACGCCAATGTCGCGGAGTCCAACCTGTTTGGGCTCGGCGACCGTGCGGCGCTCAGTTTTCGATCCAGCGACGACGGTGAGTTTCGCGGCGTTGCGAGTTGGCAGGACCTTCACCTGTTCGACACCTGGATGCGCAGCACGATGCGGCTCTCTCGCACGGATGAAGGGGATGGCATCGGCGTCGAAGTGGACCGGCCGTTCAAGCATCTGCGCGATCCGCGAAGCTGGCGCGTCGGCGCTGCCTACGACGAGGTGGCGCAGGGCTACTACTTCTTGGGCGACGAGATCGCATCCGCGCCGTATCGACGCGGCGGCATCGAAGCGGAGGTGGGGCACTTGCACGGCGATCGCTTCGCGCGCAGCGGCTTTGGCGCGATGGCGCGCGCGGTGGACATCGACTACGCGACCGCCACGGGCGCATTCGGGCCGAGCTTGCGCGTTCCTGGTGACACGCAATCCGTGTTTGTTGCAGCGACGTTCCGCGGCCGGTGGATCGACTCGTTCCGCACGGCGACGGCAATGGACACGCTCGGCTTCGTTCAAGACATCGCGCTTGCGCAAGAAGTCGAGATCGCAGCGGGCGGGTATGTGCGCTCAGAGGACAGTAGAGACACCGAAGTGCAGCCCGCGGTGGAGTCGCACCTCGGCCTCGCCGCCGAGCCGATCGCGGGCCTCTTGTGTGGCGTGGCGACCGACGGCGCATTGCGTTGGGGAGACGATGGTCTCGTTGGCTGGCGAGCCGCGATGCGCGCACAGGTGGCGCTGTGTTGGAGCGATGCGCACGCGTTGCTGACGTCGGCGCGCTTCGATGCAGGCGACGAGCAACAGGACCTGCCCATCCAGTTCACGCTCGGCGCCGACAGTGGACTCCGCGGTTACGACAGCAGGCTCTTTGCTGGCGACCGGCGACTCGTCGCATCGGCGGAGGAGCGTTGGGACACAGGCATCGAGTTGTGGGCGTTCCGCATCGGCCTTGCGGCGTTCGTCGATGCCGGATGGATGTCCACGTCGCGAGACCTCGGCAGACCGTGGATCGGCACAGGCGGCGGACTCCGCATCGGCAGCGCCCCGTTGTTTGGATCGACGGTGCTGCGCATGGACTTTTCGACTGCGCTCGATGACGCCGAAGGCAACCAGGGCGGGCTCGAGTTCTCGGTCGTCGTGGGGCAGGCGTTCACGTTTGGTGGCGCGAGCCGGATTGCGCCTCTGCGCTGAAGGCCGGTCGCATCGCGGCGCATCGCTCGATATAGACCGACGAATGCCGTTCACGTTCCAGTCGCTGTTCGAGCTCGAGTCCGACGCCACGCCCTACCGCCTGCTCACCAAGGAGCATGTGCGAACGGAGACCCTGATGGGCCGCACGGTACTTCACGTTGCCGACGCGGCGCTGGAGCAGCTCACGTTCGAAGCGATCCGCGACATCAGCCACCTGTTCCGGCCTGGTCACTTGCAGCAACTGCGTGCGATCCTCGACGACAAGGAGTCGTCGCCCAACGACCGATTCGTGGCGCTGCAATTGCTCAAGAACGCGAACGTCTCGGCGGGCATGGTGCTGCCTAGCTGCCAGGACACGGGCACCGCGATCGTGATCGGCAAGAAGGGCCAGCAGGTGTGGACGATGGGCGACGACGAAGTCGCGCTGAGTCGCGGCGTGCATCGCACGTTCACCGAGACCAACCTGCGCTACTCGCAGATGGCGCCGCTCGACATGTACAAGGAGGTCAACACCGGCGACAACCTGCCGGCGCAGATCGAGCTGTATGCCGTGCCCGGCGACGAGTACCGCTTCTTGTTCCTGACGAAGGGCGGTGGCTCGGCCAACAAGTCGTTCTTGTTCCAGGAGACGAAGGCGCGCCTCAACGAGAAGGCGCTCTTGGAGTGGCTCGACAAGGAGACGCGCAAGCTCGGCACTGCTGCGTGCCCGCCATACCACCTCGCGATCGTGATCGGCGGCATGTCGGCTGAGTTCACGATGAAGACGGTCAAGCTCGCGAGCGCGCGCTACCTCGACACCTTGCCGACCACGGGCAACGCGCGCGGCCGCGCGTTCCGCGACCTCGAGCTCGAGCAGCAGGTTCTCGCGATCACGCGCAAGAACGGCATCGGCGCGCAGTTTGGCGGCAAGTACTTCTGCCACGACGTGCGCGTGATCCGGTTGCCTCGCCACGGCGCGAGCTGCCCGATCGGCATCGGCGTGTCGTGCAGCGCGGATCGGCAAGCGAAGGGCAAGATCACCAAGGACGGCGTGTTCCTCGAGCAGTTGGAGACCAACCCCGCGCGGTTCCTGCCTGATCTGGAAGCGGACGCGCTGTCGGGCGACGTCGTGCGCATCGACCTGTCGCAGCCGATGGCCGAGATCCGCAAGAAGCTGTCGACGCTGCCGATCAAGACGCGGCTGTCGTTGACCGGCACGCTCGTCGTGGCGCGCGACATCGCGCACGCGCGCATCCAAGAGATGCTCGAGCAGGGCAAGCCGATGCCGCGCTACTTCCAGGAGCACGCCGTCTACTACGCGGGCCCGGCGAAGACGCCGACGGGCATGGCTTCTGGTTCGTTCGGTCCCACGACCGCGGGCCGCATGGACAGCTATGTCGATCGCTTCATGGAGAAGGGCGGCAGCCACGTCATGCTCGCGAAGGGCAACCGCAGCAAGGTCGTCACTGACGCGTGCAAGAAGCACGGCGGTTTCTACCTCGGCTCGATCGGCGGGCCTGCTGCGATCCTCGCGCAGGACAGCATCAAGAAGGTCGAAGTGCTCGACTTCGCGGATCTCGGCATGGAAGCGGTGTGGAAGATCGAGGTCGTGGACTTCCCCGCGTTCCTCGTCGTCGACGACAAGGGCAACGACTTCTTCGCGTGAGACGCGCTCTTCTTGGCGCGTTCGCGCTGGTCGCGCTGTGGTTCGTATGGGGCACGATCCGCGACGCGCTGCGCACGGACGACGAGCGCATTGTGGTGTTGCTGCAGGCTGAGGTCGACGCCTTCAACGAAGCCTCGCTCGTCTCCTCGTTGCGATCCTTCTCGGACGACTATCGCGACGACAGCGGCGGCTTCGATCGTTCGATGTTGTTGCGCGCGTTGCTCTATGCCTACCAGAACCGACGCGACACAGACGGCCAGTTCCGCCATCGATGCGCGATCGATTTCGATGCGCTGGAACTCGACGTGGCGAGCGAGGACGGCAAGGCGGAAGCGCGCTTTCCGCTGACCCTGTATGCGACGCGCGACATCGATGCCGCGGTGGACTGGATGGTGGACGTGACCGCCACGTTCGAAGCGCGCGACGGAACCTGGCGCATCGTCCGGTCGCGGCACCAAACGAAACGCGGCAAGCGGCCGTGGTGATCCATGGCCCCGGGTCGCGGTGTCAGAACAACGCGCGCACCGCGAGCGCGATGGCGACGACCGGGGCTGCGATCGCGAGGAGCATGCCGATCGACCACAGCGTCGCCGTGAGTCCGCGCGGGCGATCCGCGCCGAGATACGCATCGCTGCGCTGCAGTTTGTAGAACGCGAAGAACGCGAGCGGCAGCAACGCGCCGCAGACGATGTTGGTCGGCACCGCGAGCCACACTGGGGTTGCGGCAAATAGCAGCGGCGAGAGCGCTGCGGGCGCTGGCAGCAGTTGCCACAGCCGATGCTGGCGCGAGCCGATCGTGCAGCCGAACTGTTCGCTTGCGACGAAGCCGCAGACGAGCATGTGCAGCGAGATCGTCGAGAAAGCCATCGCGAGCATGCCGAGGTCGAACACGACGCGGCCTAGCGTTGCGCCGAGCACCGAGCCGAGCACGTGGCCGACTTGCGCGATCGCAGCGCCTTTTCCGATGGGCTCGCCGCCGTGCAGCGTGTTGGCGGCTGCAACGGTCATCAGCGAGGTCGCGAGCGCGTAGGGCAGCAACATGCCGCACACGAGGTCGCAGCGCGCAAGCCCGCGATGGCTCCTGCCCCAGCCGCGCGCGAGCAGCGAGTAGGGGTAGAGGAACACCATGTTCACGCCGACTGCGGCCGCGAGTCCGCTTGCGACCATGCCGAATGCGGAGTGGCCATCGCGGTCTTCGGGCAGCGATGGCCAGAAGCCCGCGGCGAGTGCGCCCCAGTCGGTCTTCGTGTTCGCGACAACCCACGCGAGGCTTGCGACCGTCGCCCAGATCAGCCACTTGCAGAACGCTTCGTAGCGCCGCACGAGTTCTGGCGACCGGCCGTAGCTCCAGCTGAGCCAGATCGCGGCGATGAGCAGCAGCGGGCTCGCGGCGATTGCCGGGATCCCTTCCATTCCGCACGCGGCCAGCAGGTCCGTCAGCGAGTTGGCGGCGAGGTTGTATTGCGGGATGTGCCAGACGACCGACGCAAGCAACGAACTCGCGGCCCACAGCCACGCGTAGCCCTTGCCCGCGTGACGGCGCATCGCGGGCAATGGGCGCAGTCCGGTGCTCAACGTCTGGTGCGCGACTGCGGCGAGCACGATCACACCGAGCGCCATCGACAACGGCGCGACCCAGAGCAGCTGGTAGCCAAACACCGCGCCGCTGAACAGCGACGCCGTCGCCGTTCCCGCGCCGAGCGTCAGCGCGCTCTGCAGATAGCCAGGGCCCGACAGCGACAGGTAGCCGCGCAAACGCGGCAGCAGCGGACCCTGCGCGAGCTGGTCGAGCATCGCAGCTTCGCGCTCGATCTGCTCGTGCGTCGGCGGGTTCGCCATGCGCAGCCCGCGTTGCAGGTCGCTCGCGTCCGAGCGCTCTTGTCCGTGATTGCTGTCGCTCACGTGCGCAACTCCTTCTTGAGTTGCTTCATGCGCTCCGCTTCGGGCATCGCCTTGTAGTAGGGATCGAGCGGGAAGCAGCCTGAGATCATTCCGTTGCGCGGCGCGGTCGTGCAGTCCGAGAACGTGCGGCACAAACGCTTTTGCTGCATCGGACGACCGTGCAGCACGTCGTCGGCGAGTTCTGGGTAGCTGAGCAGCATGCGGCCAAGGCCCACGAATGCCGCGTCGCCGCGGCCGATCGCGTGTTGCGCGACGTGGGGCAGCCACTCCTGCAAGTAGGTGTAGCCAGTGCCGACGAGCGCCATCTGCGGCACGGCGGCCGCGAGTTGCCGCGTCGCGCGCAGGTGCGTCGCAACGAAGCGCAGCGGATCGTCGGGCGGCTGGTAGCCATCGCTCGGTGGATACGCGGCAGGGCGCTGCAAGTGCGGGTTCCAGTATGGCGAGCCCAGCGTGATGTTGGCGGTCTCGATCCCGAGCTCCACGCATCTCTGCAAGAACGCTTGTGCCTCTCGCAGATCGAGATCGCGCGCATCCGCATCGGGCAGGTAGCCAAACGTGTGCTGCTCGATTGCGACGCCTGCTTCCGTCATCGGCGCGCCGCGGCCAGTCGTCGGATCCTTGTGGAACGGACCTGCGTCCGCGGCCGACAGCCGGACGCCGATGTGCAGGCCAGGGCATGCAGCACGAACGGCGGCGACGATGCGTTCGAAGAGCCGCATGCGCGACGAGAGGCTTTCGCCGCCATAGCTGCCGCTGCGCGTCTTGCTCGCCAAGACTTCGTGCAGCAAGTAGCCGTGGCAGCACTTGATGTCGACGAAGTCGAAGCCTGCGCGATGCGCGACGATCGCGGCGCGCACGTAGTCCTCGCCGATCGCTTCGAGTTCCGCGTCGGTCATCGGTTCCGTGCCAGCTGGCAGCGCATACCGACGCTCGAGCAACGGATGGCGCTGCGCAATGCGCGGCAGGAATGGGCCATGCGGCCGCGAGAAGCGACCGGAGTGCGTGAGTTGGAGTCCGACCAGCGCGCCTTCCGCCAATGCGCCGACTTCGCTGCGGCCCGCGCGCAGTTCGTGCAGCAGGCTCTGCAGATCGCGCTCGCTGTCGTCGTGCAGGCACAGTTGGCGCGGGTTGGCCTTGCCGTCTTCGCGCACCGCAAAGGCCTCGCCGCCCCAGATCACCGCAGCGCCGCTGCGGCCGAAGTTCCGCCAACGCCGCAGCGTGTGTGCGCTCGGGCTGCCGTGCGCAGAGCCGTCCCAGCCTTCCATCGGGTGTGCGCAGAACCGGTTGTCGAGGCGCTTGCCGCACAGTTGGATCGGCTGCGACAGCGGACCGTTTGCGCTCACCGCATCGTCACATCCGAAGTCGATGCCGAGTTCTGCGAGGTGCGCGCCGAATGCGGCGGCGGTGCGATAGTGGCCGGGTGGGAGGAATCGCATGGGTTGCGCATCATGCAATGGCGCACGCGCGCGCGGAACCGGCTTGCCTTCGCGCTTCAGCTGGCGTCGACCGGCGTCCACGACAGGCCATCGCGCAACGCCGCGAAGGCCTCGGGATCGCAGCCGTAGCCGGGACCGAGAAGCGAGCCGCAGTGCAACGCGCCATCCTCGATGCGCAGCGCTGCAGAACCGTCGCGGCGCAGCGCATACAAGTCGGCATGCGCGCGAACTGCCGCGGCGCTGACGTCGTGCGGCAGATGGTCGAGGCCGCGGAAGTAGTGGTGGCCGGTGCGTTCGACGTGCGGGATGCCGAGCGCCGTCATTGTCGCGAGGTCCTGCTGCAGCGCGAGCAGCGGCAGGTTGGTCAGATCCTCGCCGCACACGAATGCGCCGTCGCCATGAAGGCGCGCGCGCGCTGCGTTGGCGAGCCCGCGAAACACGCCCTTGCAGTTCTTGATCGAGCAGCCGCGCCACCCGAGCGCGAGCGCCTGCGGGTATGCCTTTGACATGCCGTCCGCTTCGTCGATCGCGAGTGGCGCATACGCGCGCACCCGGTCGATGCCGCGATTCTTCGTTCCGTCGAACGTCGCTGCGCGCGGCAGCGGTTGCTCGATGTGCGCAAGTCGCCGCAGCATGCGTTTGCCGACGGGGTCTTGCTGCGTGGCATCGAGCAAGTCCGCCACGTCGTCGAGCGTGTCGAACTGTTCGTTGCCGTCGATCGTGATGCCGCAGTCGAGATCGAGGTCCGACAACAACTGCGCGATCGCAAGCAGGCGCTGCCGGTCCGCGTCATGGCCTTGGCCGACCTTGATCTTGAGCCAGCGCACGCGGTGGGCGCGCAACGTCGCTTCGAGCGAGCGCGGTTCGCCATCGTCGAGCGCGTCCATGGCCTCGTTCTCGCGCAACGCATCGAGCATGCCGACGGTGTGGCGCAGCAGGATCGAGCCGAGCGGTTGGTCCGGCAGCAGTGAGGCCACGTTCACACCGTCGAGGCGTGCGTCGATCTGTCCGAGTCGCACGCCGAACAAGTCGGTGTGCAACGCCGACCAGAAGCTGCGACGCGCAAGGCGGCAGACGGCGTCGAGCAGCGCGCGTTCGAGCAGCGCCGCGCCGAAGCCGCGTTCGAGCGCGCCTGCCTCGGGGCCGTCGTCGTCGCGAGCGATGTCGATCGCAAGCATGCGCGACAACTCAAATGCCGTGTGCGGGCGCGCGGCAGAAAGGCATGCGCGCGCAGCATCCATCGCGTGAAGCCGAAGTGCCGCTTGGTCGTCCGCGGGCGTGCGATCGATGTC
>CAIYFF010000450.1 GCA_903925435.1 uncultured Planctomycetota bacterium
ATGGAGTCGTAAGAGGCTTCCTCAGCCCCCGCACATCCCCCGATACAGCGCCTCATACTCCACGCCCTGCTTCGTCCAGCTGAAGTCCATCGCCATCCCGTTCTGGACCAACTTCTGCCAGCCCTTCTGGTCGGCCCAGTTCTGGAACACCCAACTCAGCGTCCCACTCAGCGCGTGGCTTGAGAACTCATCGAACGTAAAGCCCGTGCCCGTGCCCGCCTTGGGATCCCACGCCTGCACGGTGTCCGCGAGTCCGCCCGTGCGCCGCACGACCGGCGGCGTGCCGTAGCGCAGCGAGTACATCTGGTTCAGGCCGCACGGCTCGTAGCGGCTTGGCATCAAGAACACGTCGCTGCCGGCTTCGACCCAGTGCGCGAGCTCATCGTGGTAGCCGCGGTAGATGCCGACCTTGGTCGGCCACGTGTCGCGCAGCCATTGGAAGTAGCTCTCGTGGTGCTGGTCGCCCGACCCGAGCACGCAGAGGCGCATGTTCTCGCGCTGGAGGTAGATGGGGATCGAGTCCGAAAACAGATCGAAGCCCTTCTGCGACGTGAGGCGTGAGACGACGCCAAACACGGGGGCCTTGGGGTCGTAGGAGAGACCCATGCGCGCGAGCAGCGCGGCCTTCATCTTGGCCTTGCCGGACATGTCGCCAGCCGAGTAACGGTGCGGGATCAGCGGGTCGTTCTTGGGATCCCAATCGCCGTAGTCGACGCCGTTCACGATGCCTGAGAGGTCCTGGCTGCGCGTGCGCAGCAGGTCTTCCATGCCCATGCCGTACTCGGCGGTCTGGATCTCCTTCGCATACGTGCGCGACACGGTCGTCAGCTTGTTGGCGTGGAGCACGCCGGTCTTCAAGAAGCTGATCTTGCCGTCCTTGAGGTCGCCGTGGTGGACGTGCGCGCGCTGGTCGTTGAGGCCGATCTGGTCGAGCACGCTGTCCGGGAACATGCCCTGGTAGCCGATGTTGTGGATCGTGAGGACGGTCTTGGTCTTCGCGAACAACCGGTCCCAGTGGTAGACGGTCTTGAGGTAGAGCGGCAGCAGCGCGGTGTGCCAGTCATTGCAGTGCAGCACGTCGGGCGCCCAACCAAGGCGTTGGCAGGTCTCCAGCACGGCGCGCGACAAGAACGCAAAGCGCAGAGCCTCGTCGCCGTCCTGGGTGTAGAGCGCGTCGCGCCAATACAGCTCGCGGCAGTCGACGAGGTAGAGCTTGGCCTTGCTGCCCGGCAGCTCGCCCGCGCGCAGCGAGAAGCTGATCGTGCGGCCGCCGCAGCGGACCTGGATGTCCTTGCCGTTCTCGACGAACGGCGGCTCGATCGCGGCTTCGGCGACGCGCTTGTAGTAGGGCAAGAACACGCGCACGTCGTGGCCTTGCGAGGCGAGGTAGCGCGAGAGGCCTGTGATGACGTCAGCGAGGCCTCCCGTCTTGGCGAAGGGGGCAGCTTCAGAACCGACCATGGCGATCGAAAGCGGGCGCATTTCGCGATGACAACAGGCGCGGCGGCAAGAGGCAAGCGCGCGTCTCACATGCGCACAGCCGCGAAATCGGAAGAGGGCTTCCCTAGGATGCGGCGATGCAGAACGTCGTCTTCGCCGTGCCCTTCATGATGGAGAGCTCCGTGCGCTTTCTGCGCGCGGCGGCGATGTTGCAAGGTGTCCGCCTTGCGGTCGTCTCGCAGGACCCGGTCGAGAAGCTGCCGGTCGAAGTGCGCAACGCGCTCGCTGGCTTCGTGCGCATCGACGACGGCCTGTCGGCTCAGCAACTGACCGTGGCGGTGCGCAACCTGTCGCGGCAGATGGGCCCGATCCAGGCGCTGCTCGGGATCCTGGAGCCCCTGCAGGAGCCGCTCGCCGAGGTCCGCGAGGCGCTGCGAATCCGCGGCATGGACAAGCAGGAGGCGAGCAACTTCCGCGACAAGGCGCGCATGAAGGCGGTGCTCGGCGAACACGACTTGCCGTGCGCTCGCTTCCATCTGTGCCGCGATGTCGAGCAAGGGCTCGCGTGGGCGCGCAGCATCGGCTACCCAATCGTCGGCAAGCCGCCCGCGGGCGCTGGCGCCAAGACGACGGTGCGCGCCAAGGACGAAGGCGAGTTGCGCGCGTTCTTGCGCTCGGTGCAGGTTGGGCCGGAGCGCTCCGTGCTGCTCGAAGAGTTCGTGCAGGGGCAGGAGTTCTCGTTCGACGCGATCGCGATCTCTGGCGACGTGCGGTTCTTCAGCATCTCCGAATACCACCCGACGCCGCTGCGCGTGCTCGAAGACGACGAGGTGCAGTGGTGCGTGGTGCTGCCGCGCGACGTGATGGACGAGCGCTACCACAAGATCCGGCAAGCCGGGCCGCGCGCGCTGAAGGCGCTTGGCCTGTGGACCGGCATGGCGCACATGGAGTGGTTCCGGCGCAAGGACGGCTCGATTGCGATCGGCGAGGCTGCGGCGCGGCCGCCGGGCGCGCAGTTCATGACGCTGATGAGCTACGTGCACGACACGGACATGTATCGCGCGTGGGCGCAGCTGATGGTGACGGGCACGCTCGAGCCGTGCGAACGCGTCTACTCGGCGGGCTGCGTCTACTTGCGCGGCAAGGGCCAGGGCACGGTCAAGGCCGTGCACGGTCTCGACGAGATGCGCGAGGCGCTCGGCAATCTGATCGTCGAAGCCAAGATCCCAAAGGCCGGCCAGCCCAAGTCCGACAGCTACGAAGGCGAGGGCTACGTGATCGTGCGCCACACCGACACGCGCGTCGTAGAACGCGCGGTGCAGCAACTCGCCGACCGCGTCGTGGTCGAACTCGGCTGATCCAACAGCCTTCGAACCCGCAACGAACCCGCACCAAGAAGCGAGACCCGACCCGATGAACGTCCTGTTCCTGAGCCCAGGTTTCCCGGCCGAGATGCCCTTGTTCGTGCGCGGCCTCGCGCAAGTTGGCGCCAAGGTGTTTGGCGTCGGCGACCAGCCAGCGCAGGCGTTGCCCAAAGAAGCGCGGCACGGGCTTGCCGACTACCTGCAGGTGCAGAGCCTCGGCGACGAGACCGCGACGATCCAATCGGTGCGCAACTGGCTGCGCGGCCGTTCGATCGACCGCGTCGAGTCGCTGTGGGAGACGCAGATGTTCCTCGCGGCGCGCATGCGCAAGGAGTTCTCGCTGCCCGGCATGACCGTCGAACAGACGTTGCCGTTCCGCGACAAGGAGTCGATGAAGCTGGCGGTCGAGAAGGCGGGCATTCGCGTGCCACTCCACGGCCGCGCGCGCACCGTGCAGGAGGCGTGGGCCGCCGTCGAGCGCATCGGCTATCCCGCGATCGTGAAGCCGATCGCCGGCGCGGGCAGCAAGGACACGCATCGCTGCAACGACAAGGCGGAGTTCGAGCGCGCGTTGCAGGCGACGCGGCACGTCGAGGAGTTGTCGGTCGAGGAGTTCATCGAAGGCGAAGAACTGACCTACGACACGATCTGCCGCGACGGCAACGTGCTGTTCGACAGCGTCGCGTGGTATCGCCCCAAGCC
>CAIYFF010000451.1 GCA_903925435.1 uncultured Planctomycetota bacterium
CGACCGCTGCTTCGACGCGCGCGCGATGGTCCGACAGCGTGTCCTTCGTTGGCCCGTAGAGCGGCTCGTAGTCGAGGTCCAACGCTTCGGCGACGAGATGGAACTTGTCGTTGGCGTGAGGTCGCCAGCCTGTGAGGCGGCCCTCGGCGTCGAACTCAGGCACGCAGCTGCCGAGCAGGCCTTCGCGGTCACCCGTGCATGCGCGGAACAGCGCTTCCTGCAGACGGTGCACGTTGGCGAACGTGAGGTCAGCGCCCACGCCGAAGCGCTCGGCCAGTGGCGCGAACTCGCCGCCGAGCAGCAGGTAGGCCGTGAGGCCGGCCGCGCACGAGCACCGTTCGACGTCGAACTCGGTGTCGTCCAGTTGATCGAGTTGCCCGACGTGGGCGAGTTGCGTCGGGAGATCGGCTCCGGGCAGCACATCGCCTTCGGAGTAGGCGAAGTCTCGCGGCGTGCCACAGGCTGTGAGCGTGAGCAGGAGCGCCAACCAACCGCAGGACTTCATGCGAGCAGAGTATCGATCCCGCAGTCGAGCGAGTGAACGGGCCAGCGATGGATGCTGGGAGGCAGTGCGACATGCGGCGATGTGTCGGACCAGAGCCCGCGCACGTTCATCCTGTCGCAGCTTCGCGCAGCGAGCCACTTGCCGTTGCCGCCCGCAGCTGCCGAGGTGTTGTGAAACAACCGCTACGATCCGATGACGAATTCCAGGCCTTGGCTGCTGGCGACCGGAATCGTGTAGGGCAGCGCGTAATCCACTGCGAGCCACTGCGCGCCCACGCGCAAACCGACGAAGAACGGATCGTTCGGCAGCGGCAGCGAGTACTGCGCATTGCCAGCGGCGTCCGTGAACGCGCCGGCGAGGATGTCCTCAGGGAGCGCCACGTAGAGGAGGCAGGCGGGTGGCGCGCCGAGCAGTCCGTAGCCCGTGGTCAGCGGTCCGACCTTGATGATGACTGCCGCAAGCGTGAATGGCGGGCAGTTCGTCGTGGTGAGAGCAAACGCGGCGTTGCCGATGCTCGGCACCGCAGTCGCCGCAATGGTGGGCACCAGGGAGTTGCTCGCTGGCGAGCCAACGCCGCTGGTCACGACGCGACCGCGCGGGCGCAGGAAGCGAATGCCGCGAAGGACCGTGTTGGCCGCGGTGGTCGCAACCGTCGAGAACGTGGAGCTGGGGCCCGTGTCCACGACGCTCAGGATCGCATTGCCGCTCGTGTTGGTGGACGTCGCAAAGAGCGTCACCACACCCGCGTCGAGTGAGCCGCTGATGCCGCGCACGCTGGTGTTCGACGGCGACAGGGTATACGCGAGGCTCCAGACGCCACTGGCGCGCACCCACTTCTGGATGCCGCCGCCCGTTGCCGACGAGCGATCGTCGCAGACGTAGCAGGTGTCCGGGCCGACGAAGAAGAAGTCGTAAGGCGACGGGCCGGTGACGCTGGGGAAGCCAGGCGACAGCGTGATGCTCTCCGCGGTCGTCGGCATGCCCGTGCCGACGGTGCTGACGCCGAAGTGCGTGCCAGACGCGCTCGAGGCGAACAGTTGCCCGTTGTAGACGACAAGGGAGCGAAGGTTGGTCGGCGTGCCCGTGCTTGCCGCGGTCGAGGTGAAGCCGCCGAACTGCGTCAGCTGCACGCCAGAGTTGCTGCCGCACACCCAGAAGTTCACTCCGTCTTCCGTGATCGCGCTGCGCACAGCGCCCGACGAGAACGTGTTCGTCAGCAGCGTTGTGCTGTCGACGTTGCCCGCCATGTCGATGCGGGCGACAACGCGCGCGGCATTCGTCACCGTCAACGACCCTGGGTTGGCGGTGCCAAGCGCAGCGCTGTAACCCGCGAGGCTGAGATACTGGCCGTCAGTCGAGAGGTTGAGGTGTCCTTCCGACGCAGCCGTTCCGCTGAGCGTGCATGCGGCAGTGCGGCCCGCGGTGACGGTGGGCAGAGCCACCGAGCGGAGCAGCGTGCCACTGCGCGAGTATTCGTCGAGGAAGACCGGGCTTGCGGCGTTCGTCAGCGCGCCGGTGCCGGATCCGACGCGGATCGCAACGAGGTTGCCCTCAGTGAAGGGGGTCTGAGCGACAGCGAGTTGCAGCGCGACTGCAATCGACGCGAGGATGCGGACAGGGTGCAGATTCATGTGGAGTTGGTGAGGTTTGCTGGCAGATGCACCTCAGGGTCGGATGGCGCCAAGGTGAGCATTGCGGCCTCTCCTAATGCGCTACCTCCCATGAGGGCGAAACATTGAAGAGCCGAAACTCAATCTGTCCATCCCCGGTCGGCGCTCGCCAACGCCTCTGATTTGGCGCGGCGTATTGATGTGCGGCCATGTGTGAATGGCCGCAGTCATCACGGTGATCCGCAAATCACCCCGCGACCTTCCGCGTGCCCGAGAGGGTCAGCGTCGCTTGCTGCGACGACTCGCAGGGCGCGGTCGGAACGGCAGCGGCTCGTCTGCAAACGTGCGGTAGTCCGCGGTCAGTTCTTCGCCCGTTGCGATGCGTCGCAACGCGCGAAACCTGCCGTCTTCGCCAGCGACCAAGTTGGGCTCGTCGCTGTGGTTCACATACCAACCGACGGACAGCATGTTGAAGGTGCGAGGCACGCCGAGCTTGTCGCCGGACACCATGCCGAAGTCGTCGTAGAGCGATCGGATGTGCGCTGGCAGACGCTTCACCTTGCTGCGATCGACCCATGCGACACGCTCGGTCTCGCCAGCAAACACCAGCGTGCCCTTGGGGATCGGCCGGATCGCGCGGACTCCGACGCCATGGAATGACGACACGGCGATGCGCGCGTAGATGTCGTCGTGGGGTTGTTTCTTCGCCTTCACCATGATGGGTATCTCGCTCGCTTGCGCGAATCAGCCATTCTTTAGCGACGACATGTCGATCACGAAGCGCCAGCGCACATCGCCCTTCAGAAGGCGCGCGTAGGCGTCGTTGATCTGCTGGATGCGAATCACTTCGACATCCGCTGCGATTCCGTGCTCGGCGCAGAAGTCGAGCATCTCCTGTGTCTCGCGAATGCCGCCGATCGCCGAGCCGGACAACCGCTTGCGGCCGAAGATGAGGCCAAACGCCGACACGGGCGCGGGCTGGTCCGGCGCGCCGACGAGCGTCATCGTGCCGTCGATCTTGAGGCATGCGATGAGCGGATTGAGGTCATGCGGCGCCGACACGGTGTCGAGCATGAAGTCGAGCGTGCCGACGCGCTTCGTCATCGCATCGGCGTCGCGCGACAGCACCACTTCGTGGGCGCCGAGTCGCATCGCGGCTTCGCACTTTGCGGCCGTCGTCGTGAACGCCACCACATGCGCACCGAGAGCGCGCGCGAACTTGATCGCCATGTGGCCAAGGCCGCCGATGCCGACAACGCCGACGACCATGCCCTTCTTGACGCCCCAGTGGCGCAGTGGCGACCACGTCGTGATGCCAGCGCAGACGAGCGGCGCGGCCGACGCGGGATCGAGGCCTTTCGGCAGTCGCAGAACGAAGCGTTCGTCGACGACGATGCTGTCTGCATAGCCGCCGTAGGTCACGCCGCCGAGATGCTTGTCCGGCCCGTTGTAGGTGAACGTCGCCGGCGCGAAGCAGAACTGCTCCGTGCCAGCGGCGCACGACGGGCACGTGCCGCACGAGTCGACCATGCAGCCGACGGCGACCATGTCGCCTTCACGGAACTTCTTGGCGTCGCGGCCGGCCTTGACGACGCGGCCGACGATCTCGTGGCCTGGCACGCACGGATAGACCGTGGGCATCACGCTCTTCCATTCGTCGCGCGCTTGGTGAAGGTCGGAGTGGCAGATGCCACACCACAGGATCTCGATCTGCACGTCAGTCGCGAGCGGTTCGCGGCGGCGGATCTGGAGCGGAGCAAGGGGAGCGGAAGGGCTGGCCGCGCCGAATGCGCGCGCGGAGAAGGCGTTGGTTGCGGTCATGGCGTGGGGGTGCGGCAGACTAGGCGTCGCGGCTCGCGTTTGCATGCTGCCGCGCGCTGGATGCCGCGCGCTTGCTGTGCACATCGCAGGGGTGGAGCATCTCGCGACTTTGCATCCGCGTCCTTCGTTGCTGCCCGACGACTTCCCCATTGCCACGCTGCTCGCGCGCGTCGATCGGCCCGGGATCGGTCCATGCGTCGTTGCCGTCCGCGGCGGCCGCGCGGTCGACGTCACTTCGGCGCGCACGCCAACCGTGTCCTCGTTGTGCGAACTCGACGATCCCGCGGACTACCTTCGCAATGCGGCGGGCATCGACCTCGGTTCGATCGAGGCCATTGCCGACAACTCGTGGGAAGGCGCGCGAGATCCCGCGCGGCCGCACTTGCTTGCGCCCGTCGACCTGCAGGCGATCAAGGCTGCTGGCGTCACGTTCGCAGTGAGCCTCTTGGAGCGCGTGATCGAGGAGCAAGCGCGCGGCGATGCGTCCAAGGCCGCTTCATTGCGCTCGCACATCGAGTCGGCGCTCGCCGGTGGATTGCAGGGACTGCAGCCGGGATCGCAAGCCGCGAAGGACCTGAAGCGCATGCTGATCGAACGCGGCTTGTGGTCGCAGTATCTCGAGGTCGGCATCGGGCCGGATCCAGAAGTGTTCACCAAGGCGCAGCCGATGGCGGCCGTGGGCTTTGGCGCGCATGTCGGCATTCCGCCGTTTTCGCAGTGGAACAACCCTGAGCCCGAAGTCGTGCTCATAGCGAACAGTCGAGGTCGCATCGTCGGCGCAGCGCTCGGCAACGACGTCAATCTGCGCGATGTCGAGGGCCGCTCCGCGTTGCTGCTCGGGATGGCGAAGGACAACAATGCGTCTGCTGCGATCGGGCCGTTCGTGCGGTTGTTCGACGCGTCGTTCTCCATGCGCGACGTGCGCGCGATGACGGTGGCCCTTCGCGTTCGCGGTGAAGATGGCTTCTCGCTGCGCGGCGAGAGTTCGCTTGCGCGCATCAGCCGCGACCCCGAGGACCTCGTGCGCGCCACGATCGGCGAGCGCCACCAGTATCCCGACGGCCTTTGCCTCTACCTCGGCACCATGTTCGCGCCGACCGAGGATCGCTTCGGCGACGGCAACGGCTTCTCGCATCGCGAGCGCGATCAGGTCGAGATCAGCTCTCCGCGCCTGGGAACGCTCGCCAACGAAGTGCGCGCGACGCGCGATTGCGCGCCATGGACGTTTGGCGCCACGGCGTTGATGCGCAACCTTGCCTCGCGCGGGCTGCTGTCGTAGCGATGAAGCACGCGTAGTCTGCGCGACAGCCCATGGATGCCACCCCGTTCGATCGCGAAGCCGAGTACTGGATGTCGAAGCGCGGCATTCCCACGGCGCTCGAGCCTGCGATCCGTCCGTGGCTCGACCGCGGATTGAGTGCGCTCGATCTCGGATGCGGCGGCGGTCGGCTTGCCGTCGCGATCGCACCGCAGATGGGCCGTGTTGTTGGCGTCGATGCTGCGGCCGAGTTGCTGCAGCAAGCTGCGACTGCGCATCCGTCGATCCACTTCGTTCGCGGGGACTGCCTGCTCGATGCGACGTGGAATGCGCTCGGCGGCCCGTTTGACCTGATCGCATCCAACTGCTCGATCCGCCGCGACTACACGCCGGACCTCCATCGCCTTGCGCAGCTGTGCCATGCGCATGTGGCGCCCGGCGGCGGCATCGCGCTGCGCATCCAGGGCGATCAAGACCTCGCGTCGCTGCTGCCGCAATCGGTGCGTGCTGCGTTGCTCTACTCGAAGGACGAAGTCGCGCGCGCGTTCGCGGGTTTCGCGGACCTTGCGATCGCGACGGACGAGTATCGCCAACGATTCTCCGGCGAAGCCTACTTGCGCACGTTCCTCGCGCGCATCGGGCTGCCTTCCGAGCGCATCACCGTGAAGAGCCGCGGCGTCGTCGTCGGCGTGCGCTCGGCCTGGATCGTGACTGGGCGCCGCGACGGCAACCGCTGATCGCGGTCCTCGTCAGCGCAAGCCGCGCGCGGCGAGCATGGCGGACTGCTCCGCGGGCGCGATGCGATCCGCCAGATACGGATACAGCATGTTGCGTTCGCGCAGGTCGTGGTGGAGCACGAGGTTCTTGAACGTGGCTTCGCGGTCGAAGAGTTCGAGAAGTCGCGCGTCGTCCGGTTTTTGACGCAGCTCTTCCACGCGGCGAACAAACTCGTCGACGAATGCGCGCATCTTGTCGTGCTCGCCGGTGAACAAGCGAACGGGCGCATCCGTGTCGTCGCCGCCGAGATCCTTGTAGCGCGGCAACACGAGTCGCTCTTCATCGGCCGCGTGCGCAAACAAGTCGCGTCGATAGTCCGATAGAGCCAGCGCTGCGCGCGGATAGTCGCGGTCGAGCAGCGCCGTTTGGTGCGCGAAGAACTGCGACTCCAAGTCGTGGTGCACTGCCATCATCGTGCTGGAGAGATCGCCGCGTTGCATCGCTGCACGATGGCGCGCAGCGCGCGCTTCGCAAGTAGGCTGCACCGCGCATGAGTGCCCAACGATGTCTCGCAGCAGTGCTCCTCGGCGTCATGTTGGCCTCGGCATGCCTGTGGCATCCGTCCACGTCGGGGCGCGTTGCCTATCCGCAGCCGCGATCCAAGAAAGGGCTGCAGGTCCAGATGGTGGATGACGCGATCGCGCTCGGCATCGCGCATGCGGCGGTCAACGTCGATCTCGTTGGCTTGTTTGCGGCGGATGACGCAGCCAACACGGTGCAGTTCGTGCACGGCGGCAGGTCCTTCTCGTTCGACGGCAATCGAATCGCCCAACTCGATGCCCAGATCCAGCCGCTGTCCGACCGCGGCATCGTCGTGTCGCTGATCCTGCTCGACATCCAGAGCGGTGATCCCACGCGCGATCGAGCGATGCTGCATCCACGCCGCACAGCGA
>CAIYFF010000452.1 GCA_903925435.1 uncultured Planctomycetota bacterium
CTCGTTCGGCGGCGGCATGGCCAACGCGTGCATCGCCTACAAGTCGATCCCGTGCCTGTCGTTCTCGGTGGCGCGCGGTGGCGACTGGATCGACAAGAACGTCGCGCACGTGCTCGGCGTTCCGCGCAGCAAGGCCACGTTCATCAAGGAGCGCGGCATCGATATCCGTGACCCGAAGAGCCGCGAGGAAGAAGCGGTCGCGATCTACTATCGCAGCCTCATCAGCTACGTGCTGTCGAACATCAAGGCGCGCTTCGAGTCCGGCAAGAACATGCCGTCGTTCCAGCAGCCGATCGACATCGCCTGCGCGGGCGGCACCTCGCTGATCGGTGGCTTCATCGAAGTCTTCCGCGACGAGTTCGCGAAGATCGACTTCCCGATCCCCGTCGGCCGCATCTTCCGCAGCGACGAAGCCCTGACGGCCGTCGCGAAGGGTTGCCTCGTCGCCGCCGCGATCGGCGAAAGCTGAGCCGTTGCGGCGCGAACGCCGCGCCGACGAAAGGACCGCCGCGAACTGCATCCTGCAGCCGCGGCGGTTTGCATTTTCAGGCCAGGTCCAGTTCGTGGAACTGCGGGTTAGAGTGCGCTGGATGGCAAACCGCATCCCGATCGTCGCCCGTGCGTGCAGCTTGATGGGGCTATTGGCTGCGCTCGCGTTCGGTCCGACACGCGATGCGGCTGCGCAGGATCCCATGCAGCATTCCCGTGCGCGGAACCGACTCGCAGACTCCGCCTCTCCCTACCTCCGCCAGCACGCGTCGAACCCCGTCGATTGGTATCCGTGGGGCAAGGAAGCGCTCGAGCGCAGCAAGAAGGAGGGCAAGCCGATTTTCCTCAGCGTCGGCTACTCGTCCTGCCATTGGTGCCACGTGATGGAGCGCGAGAGCTTCATGGACGAAGCGACGGCAGCGTTGCTCAACCAGCACTTCGTCTGCATCAAGGTCGATCGCGAGGAGCGTCCAGACCTCGACGAGATCTACATGGCTGCGGTGCAGGCGATGACCGGCAACGGCGGTTGGCCGATGTCCGTGTGGCTGACGCCGGATCTCGAGCCCTTCTACGGCGGCACCTACTTTCCGCCTGAGGAACGCAGTGGATTGCCGTCGTTTCGTCGCGTGCTGACCCAGTTGGCCAAGGTGTGGCGCGAGCGACCCGAGGAGTGCCAAAAGGGCGGCAAGCAGTTGACCGCGCATCTGCGAGAAGGGTTGCAGGCTGGCACGGCGCCGGGGCAGTTGAAGGGCGGCATTGCGAGCAAGATGGCGGCGCAATCGGCGAGTCGCTTCGACGAGTCGCACGGCGGATTCGCGTCGGCTCCGCATTTCGCGCCGAAGTTCCCACACGCGTCCGAGCTCGAAGTCTTGCTGCTGCTCGCGCATCGCGGCGACGAGCAAGCAAAGCGCATGGCCAGCGTCACGCTGGATCGGATGGCGAACGGAGGTTTGTTCGACCAGATCGGCTACGGCTTCCATCGCTACAGCACGGACCGTGAGTGGCTTGTGCCGCACTTCGAGAAGATGCTCTACGACAACGCGCTGCTTGCATGCGCGTATCTCGAAGCGAGCCTGCAGCCATGGGGCCAAAAGCACGCATCGACTGCGCTGCAGACGCTCGACTACGTGATGCGCGAGATGCAGTCGGAGCGCGGCGGCTTCTTCTCCAGCCAGGATGCCGACAGCGAAGGCGAGGAGGGGCGGTTCTTCGTGTGGACGCTAGCGGAGATCCGAGACGTGCTCGGCGATGATCTCGAGGTCGCCGCTGCGAGATGGGGCGTTAGCGAAGAAGGCAATTGGGAAGGCCGCAACGTGCTGCACATGGCGCGCGACCTCGACTCCATCGCCAGCGCACTCGGCAAGCCGACCGACGATGTCCGCGTGCGCATCGAGCGCTGTCGCGAGCGGTTGCTCGAGGCGCGAGGGCGTCGCGTTCGACCCGCAACGGATGACAAGATCCTGGCGTCGTGGAATGGCATGGCGATCGAAGCGATGGCGCGCGCGTGGCA
>CAIYFF010000453.1 GCA_903925435.1 uncultured Planctomycetota bacterium
CAACCTCCCCTGAACGTCGTCATCGCGGACTTGTGCGCAGCGACCGCTTGCACGGGCCGAAGTCGTCGCTCGCAGCCCCGACCCCAACGCGGGTCCCGGTCGTCTAGTCCGGCCCAGGACACTGGATGTTCCTTCCAGTAACACGGGTTCAAATCCCGTCCGGGATACCAATCGGGCCCGCCGGCACACGCTGGCGGGCCCGCTCCTTTTCGTGCGGCGGCCCATGGTCTAGGCCGCCTCGGACCAGCGGTGGCGGTGACGGACGGCGGCGAGGATCTGCTCCTACTGCTCCAACGGGCAGCGAGGCTGCGCGGCGCAGAACCCTTCTTCTGCGTCGGCGGCGAAGCCATTTCTGCGCATGGGTTGCTCGTGCGCGTCGAGTCCGCAGCGCGCGCTTTGCTGGCGCGCGGCTTTGCGCCCGGCGATCGGTTGGCGATCCACCTGCATCGCTGCATCGACGAAGTGGTCGCGTTGTTGGCGGCTGCGGTGGCGGGCGGCATCGCCGTGCCGATCCATCCCAAGCTCAAAGACGCGCAGGTGGCGCACGTGCTCGCAGACTGCGCGCCGTGGGCCGTCGTGACGAGCGCCACGAAGGGCGCGTTGCTGGCGGACCAGCGCGGATTGCTGTCGGGTCGCCGCGTGTTCTCGGTGGGAGCGCATCCCGCGGATCCCTCGTGGGAGCCGTTCGATGCGGTTGCCGAGACGAGCGAGCGAGCCCTGCGTCCTGCTCCAGAAGCCCCTGCGATCCTGCTCTACACGAGCGGCAGCACGGGCCTGCAGAAGGGTGTGATCCAGAGCCAGCAGAACCTCGTGCGCGGCGCGCGCATCGTCGCGAGCTACCTCGGGCTCACGGCCAACGACCACGTGCTTGCGCTGCTGCCGTTCAGCTTCGACTACGGGCTCAACCAATTGCTGTCGTCGTTGCATGCGGGCTGTCGCATCACGGCCGCGGACTATCTTGGGCTCGGCGAACTCGCGTCGCTGCTGCGCACGGTGCGGCCGACTGGGCTCGCGGGCGTTCCGTCGCTGTGGCACGAATGCGCGCGCGGGCTCTCGTCCACTGCGATCGCGGATTCGGACGGCTCGCAGCTGCGCTACATCACGAACAGCGGCGGGCGCCTTGGCATCGACGACCTGCGCGTGGTGCGCTCGCATTGGCCGCACGTGCAGGTGTTCGCGATGTATGGGCTGACCGAGGCGTTCCGCAGCGCGTTCCTCGACCCGCGGCGCATCGACGTTCGGCCCGACAGCTTTGGCAAGGCGTTGCCAGGCGTCGAACTGCTGCTCGTCGATCCGTCGACTGGAAGCGTGATCGAAGGCTCTGGCGAAGGCGAACTGGTGCACGCAGGCGCGCTCGTGGCGCTCGGCTACTGGAATCGCCCCGACGTCACCGCGCAGCGCTTTCGGCCCGACCCGCGCGGCATCGCGGGAACCGTCGTCTACAGCGGCGACATCGTGCGCCGCGACGACGAGGGGCTGCTCTACTTCGTCGCGCGCAATGACCGCATGCTGAAGGCGCAAGGCCATCGCATCTCGCCCGACGAGGTCGCGGCGGCGATCGCTGGCTGCACTGGCGTCGGCGAAGTCGCGGTGTTTGGCGAGGATGCGGGCGCGTTGGGCCATCGCATCGTTGTCGCGGTGAGCGGCGATCCCACGGACCACGAACTGCCGCAACGCATCATGCGCCAATGCCGCGCGCGTTTGCCCGCCTACATGCTGCCGTCCAGAGTTCATGTGATGCTGCGGTTGCCGCACACCCAGAACGGCAAGATCGACTATCCCACGCTTGTGCGAGACCTCGCATGCACCGACGAGAACTGACCGGCCTTCTGCAGCGCTATGCGCAGCGTTCTTCGGAGTCGCGCGCGATCGCCGAGCGCTTCCTCGCGTTCGTCGCGTCGCGCGAGGACTGTCTTTTGCGCACGTGCGAGCCCGGCCACATCACGGCGTCCGCGTGGATCTGGTCCGCAGACTCCGGCTCGTGCTTGCTCACGCATCACCGCAAGCTCGACCGCTGGTTGCAACTCGGCGGCCACGTCGACGGCGAAGGGCTGGTGCAGTTCGCGGCGCTGCGCGAGGCGCAGGAAGAATCGGGAATGCAGCGATTTGAGCTGTTGGCGCCGCGCGGCGAGTTGATGCCGCTCGATCTCGACGTGCACGCGATCCCGGCCCGCAAGGACGAGCCAGAGCACCTGCACTGGGACGTCCGCTTCTTGTTCCGCTGCGCGCCGGGCCAGGAGCTCGTGCTGTCCGAAGAA
>CAIYFF010000454.1 GCA_903925435.1 uncultured Planctomycetota bacterium
GCACTGCTGACCAGCTTCGAACAACTGCTTGTCGAACCTGCGTTGGCTCTTGGCCGAGGATCGGGTTTTCACTTCGTTTGCTTGGGCATTGGCAGCTGGCGGGCTGCCGGTATGGGGCGGGATCCTAGGGAACGGCATCGCGAGTGCGACGCCAAAGTCGTGCGATGTCGACTTGCTTCGCCGTCAAATGCGCGCAAGACGCAAGACCGATACAAACTTCGCCAGTCTCGCGTGGTCTACGCCGACGGACGCCGCGAACGGCGGTAGAGGATCAAGAACACGATCCCGACGACCGCGCCGGCAGCGAGGGGCGTCCACAACCGATCCGACAGCTTCGTCTCGCCGCGCGAACGCCGTGCGAGCGACAGCGTGTTGGCGCGCGCGATCAGTTCGCTGCGATTCTTCTCGAAGGCATCATCGCGTGTGGCGAGGCAGAGCGTGACTTCGCGGCCGCCGGTTGGAACGTGGAGATCGAGGCTACGAAGTGTTTCGCCGGCCTTCGTGCGGATGCGGCGTTCGACGATCACTGCGGGATTGGCATCGGCGCCGAGTTGCGCGCGTTCTGCGGACAAGATCTCGTAGGACTGTCCGTCGTCCGCTGCCTTGGCCGACCACATCTGCTGCAAGCGAGCCTTGAGGTCGCCGTCGAGATGCCACTCCGCGTCCTGCTCGACGACGTAGAGGTATTCACCGTCAAACTCTCCGCGCATCCAGCGATCGATCGGGCCGACCGCATAGAACAGATGCGGCACGTTCTGAGTCACATCCTGCGGCAGCGACGGCAGCGTCGTGGTCAGCGCCTTCAGCTCCGCCGGGCCAAGCTGTCGCCAATCGGCGGGCAGGTCGATGCGGAACGATCCCGCGCGGTTCGTGAACGGCCGCGTCGCTTGCGATCGTTGCGTTGGTTGCGGCGCTTCTTGCGCCAAGGACACGGCGAGGAGCGTGGTGGACGCTGCGATCAGTGCGAGTGGGGCGCGGAGCACGCGCGCATCATGCCGAGCCGTCTCCGGCGCACGCAACGGACTCGCTTCGAACCTGCGAGTCGTTCGCTGTCGTCGCGGGCAAAGGCGCGGTCGTCGTTCGCTGTCGCTCCGACAACGGCAATGAGAACCAGAAGACCGAGCCTCGCTCGGCGCCGGGATGGAAACCGATCGCTCCACCCATTCGCGTCGTCAGCATGCTGCTCACGTAGAGGCCAAGGCCGGTGCCTGGTGCGTCGCTGTCGCCGCCAGCCGATCCAAAGCGAGTGAACAGGCTCGCGCGGTGATCCTGATCGATGCCGGGCCCTGAGTCGTGCACTTCGAAGCGCGCTTGCGACTTGCCGCATGCGAGCGCGATCCGCACCGTGGCGCCGCTGCCGGAGTGCTTCAGCGCGTTGGCGACCAAGTTGAACGCGATCTGCAGGAAGCGGCCGCGGTCTGCATACACGGCGATGCGATCGTCGACGTCGTCGATGGCGAGCGTGACGCCGTGAGTCTGCGCCGGCAACTCCATGACCTTCTTCACGTCCAGCAGCAGGTCGCGGATGCGGCACTCGCGCATCTGCAGCCGGATGCGGTTGCCCTCGATCGCCGCGAGGTCGACCACGTCGTGAATGAGGAACGCCATGTGCCGCGACGCGGCCGTCGCCTGGTCGAGAAACTGCGCGCGCTCATCCTCCGTCGATGCCACGCCTTCGCGCAGCAGCTCGAGCGCAGTGGCGACAGCGGTCAACTGCGTGCGCAACTCGTGCGCGGTGTTGGCGAGTTGCTCTTCGCGCCAACGAAGCGTGCGCTGCAATTCGTGTTCGACGCGTTCCGTTGCGGCCCGCACGTTGCGTCGCGAACGCAGCGCAAACTCAGCGGCAGCCGCGGCAGCCAGCAGCGCTGCAGTCCATGCCGGCAGGCCGATCGCGACTGTGCCATAGGCTGCGATGGCGGATGCGATGCAGGTGAGAAGGATGGCGCGGTCCGACATGGAACGGAGTGCGGGTCCACATCCTGTTTCGGCTGTTTTGCGTCCATCGTGTCCGTGCGCATTGCGCAGCGTCCCGCGATGGCACAGTCACGGCGCGGCATGCTGCGCCGCGCGCGGGACGTTCAACCTTGCGGGTCGCTGCCGGAGATCCAGAGCGGCGGCATGGGGCATTCCCAGCATGCGCACAGCGCGCGGAGCAGTTCGCCTTCCTCTGCGCCGATGGATCCATCGTGCGCCGCGACTTCCGCGAGCGCCCGCAGCAAGAGGCGCTTGCCTTGCGGCGACAGGCGACCGAGGCGCGCGACGGCTTCCTCCGCCAAGGCTGGCGATGCGATGCCCTTTGGCTGCAGCGTGAGCGGCGGAATGCCGGGCAGCGCCGTGCGGCTTCGCGCAAACGCCGCCTCGGGCTCGTTGGCCCCAGCGTGCGCCATCCACGACAACACGGTCTCGATTTCGGACAACACGCCGCCGAGGTTCAGGGCGCGCGATGGAGTTCGCTGCGGCGCGGCCTGCGCATGACGCTGCACGACGTGGAGCAGCGCGAACTCGAATGGAGTCAACGTGCCGTCGGCCAGGAGGATCGCGCGCAGCAGGCGCAGCAATGGGTCGCGCGCAGCGGTGTCCATGGAGCCGAGCGCGGGCGCGCAGATCTCCGCGATGGCAAGCCGCGCGCCTGCGTGAAGCGGTCGAAGTTGGGCCGCGAGTTGCCGCGCATCGTGGGTCGTTGCGGCGTCAGCGCCCGTCAGCATCGTCGTTTGCGCAGCCGAGTCCTCCGGCAGCGCGAGCGCGAGCACGAGGGCTGCGACGCGTTGACGGTCATGCGCTGCGGATGCGACGTCGAGCGGAAGCGACTGGAGCAGCGAACGCGCCGCCGCGACGTTGGCGGCCCTGACTTCGCCAACCTGATCGACCGCGTCGTCGGTGCGCACGCGCGAGGTCGTCGACGCAAAGCCGGCAGTCACTCCTTCGGGCATCGCGCGCGAGTAGGGGGCAGTCGCGGGTTGCGTTCGTTCTGCAGAAGCTGGGCTCGTTGCGCCAAGCGCATCGAATCCGCGGCCCTGTTGCTGTGCTTTGGCAAAGCCAGGCACGATGCGTTCGATGCGCTGCCGGATCGGAGGATGCGTGGCGCCGAGGTTGCCGAGCCAGTGCGTGAATCCGTCGGCGAAGAACATGTGGCTCGCTTCTCGCGCGCCAGCTTGCTCGATGCGGCTCGTCCCCGATGCGATGCGCCACAGCGCGCGCCCGATGCCGAGCGGATTGCGCGTGTAGGCCACGGCGCTCGCGTCCGCCAAATACTCACGCTGACGCGACACTGCCGACTTGATGAGCCCGGCGAAGAACGCGCCGAGACTGCCGATGACCATCAGCGAAAGGCCGATCGCCGCGAGCGCTGCGGCGCCGTCGTTCTTGCGTCCACGCGAGTGCCGCATCGACCGCAGCAGCAGTTCGCCCATGGTGACGAGGCAGACGATGCCCGCGAGCGTTCCGATCAGGCGCGTGTTGAGGCGCATGTCGCCGTGAAACACGTGGCTGAACTCGTGCGCGATCACGCCCTGCAGCTCGTCGCGGTCGAACGCGAGCAACGCGCCTTTCGTGACCGCGATCGCGGCGTCGCGCGTGTCGAATCCTGCAGCGAATGCGTTGATGCCGTCTTCGCCATCGAGCACGAACACGCGCGGCGCAGCGATGCCGGACGCGATCGCCATCTCGTCCACGACGTTGATGAGCCGGCGCTCGTCCAGGTCGCGCGTGCCGGGATCCACTTCGCGGCCGCCGAGCATGCGCGCGATTGCGGGCCCGCCCGATCGCAGTTGCGCCATGCGCACCATGCTGCCCACTGCGATCACCGCGATGGTCAGCGTCGCTGCCGCAGCAACGATCTCGAATGGCGACACCTCGCGCATCGATCCGAACGCGAGCAGCGCAACCCCGCTCACCGCGGCGACGATGCACGCGACGGAGATCGCGAACAGCATCGTGAGCCGCTTCGACGCGCGCCGCGCAGCCTCTTGGTGCGCGAAGAAGTCCATCGTCTTGCTCGCCGTCACCCGAGTTCCTCCAGTTCGAACAACGCGATGCCGCAGCCCTTCTTGGCGAACAGTCCGCCGCCGAGCGGCGTGAAGTGGCGTCGCAGTCGCTTCCGGTAGAACTCGCCAGTTCGCAGGTGCACGGCTCCGTCGGTGACGGTGCGGTCGACGTTGTGTTGCCAGTCGGCCTTCGTGAGAGCCTCGAGGTAGAGCGCTCCTTGCGTCAGGTCGGCGAGGTTGTCGATCGCCTGCGCCGCTGAGCGGTCGTCGAGATACTGCAGCACGCCTTGGCACACGACGAGGTCGAACGTGCGGCCCGGCGCAAAGTCGACGGCGGAGCCCTTCTCCCAACCAAAGCGCTCGCACAGGTAGTCGCTGTATTCGACGCCGCGGTGCCGGGCCTTCGGCGCGAGCTTCTTCAGCGCCGTGCGCCAGTGGCCCATGCCACAGCCGAGGTCGAGCACATTGCGCACTGGCAGGCGCAGGTAGCCCAGGTAGCCGAGCACGAATCCGGCGAGCCGTTCGACGGCCTTTGCGTCCGACACGCGCGTCTTGGACTGCTCGTAGAAACGGCGGTAGTAGGCGGCGTCGAATCGGCTCGGGTCGGACATCGTCGGCAGTGCCTTATTGGCGCCGCAATGTAGCAGTTGCGCACGGCGATCCCGAACGCGGCGGGACCTTGTCTACTCGTGCGCCGCTTCGCTGCTTGTGATTCGACCGGCCCTTCCTAGAATGCTGCGCCCCCAAACTCAGCCGGCCCGCAAAAGAAACCCCGCATCGGAGTGCTTGTGCCCAAGGAAGAAGCAATCGTCCTCGAAGGCACGGTCGTAGAGACCCTCGCCAACACCAAGTTCCGCATCAAGATCGATACGGGTCACGAGATCCTCGCGCACATCTCCGGAAAGATGCGCAAGCACTTCATCCGCATCATCCCGGGCGACCGCGTGACCGTCGAAGTGTCGCCATACGATCTGACGCGCGGCCGCATCATCTACCGCGCCTGACGCAGCGTTGCGCCGCGCTCGAAAGGCGGCGCCTCAGCGCGCGAGCACAGGAATCGCGAGCGGCGTCCCGAGCGACGTGCCCGACGCGGTCTGCACGCCAGGCAGCACGTAGAGGTTGTCCTCTGCCGCCCATGGCTGAAGCGGCGCCACAGTGATTTGGCTGCCGAGGACGGTGAGCGACACCGGCGTGCCCGCAGACGAGTAGATGCGTTGCGAGGTCACAGAACCGGCGCTGACGTCGGCATCGAAGCTGAGAACGATCGCGTCGGTCGGCAGCACGCCTTTGGTGATCGGCGGCTCGATCTTGCGAAGTTGGAGGCCGATGGGCGTGAAGGGATCGAACACGCCAGGCTCGCCGCCGTTGTCCGAGCCGTGGGGGCCTGGATCGATCGCGGAGCCGCCCGAGATCGCGAGGCCAGTGCCGAGCGCCAGCGAGTTGGCGTAGAGGCGAAGGTCTTCGACGACGCTCGCAGTTGCAGCAGTCGGATACGCGAAGACCGCGTCGGGCGCCACGAACACGGCAGGAGCAGGCGTCACGACCAGCGAGCCGCCGCTCGAACTGGTCACGGTCAGCTTCACGCCGTCGTCGCCGACTTCGAGCGCGTCGCCTGCGCTGATTGCGCTATTGGCCGACAGAGTGATCGCGCCGCTTTGGTTGGAGTTGGCCTGCGCGAATGCGGAGGGTGCGTTGACGAACGGGTTGTCGGCAGACTCGATCCAGCAAGACGTGGCGCGCACGTTGGTGAAGGGCGTGGCTTGGCGCCACGACACACAGTTGACCGCCGTGCTGATGCGCCGGGCATTGTCGCCGCGCGGGCTTGTCGTCATCGACTCAAAGCCGCCGAGCACGTTGCCCGCGAACGCGCAGTGGCTGGCCAGTACGACCTTGTCGCCTTCCGATACGTAGAGGCCGCGGCCGAGGTTGCCCAGCATGCTGCTGTTCGTGACTACGAAGTGCGTCGACCGGCCGTCGTCTGCGGGATTCAGCGGATCATCGGGTTCGGAAGACACCCAGAGGCCATCGCCGACGTTGGCCGTGCAGCGCACGCGATCGAGCGTGAACTCGCCTTGGTCGTCGGCGTCGAAGTGGATGCCTGCGCGACGATTGGCGATCGCAGAGCAATCGCGAATGCGCACCTTCGTGTACCACGCCGGGAACAGGTCGTAGTCCATGTCGATGAACAACCCGTCGCGACCGTTGCGTTCGAATGTGCAACTCTCGATGTCGATGTCGTAGCGACCGCCCGGACTCTGCGGCTGCGTCGCGATCGTGTTGAGGTCGAGGCCGAGGCCGTCGATCGAGTTGCCGTAGAAGCGGCAGCCAAACGCGCGGAGGCTCGCCGAGTCTCCAGCGAGAGCCTGTAGATCGTTGGGATCGATCCCGCGGCCGCCGTTTGCGCTGAACTCGCTGCGATCGAGGAAGAGGTCGAAGACGCCCGCAATGCCGACGCCGTCGTTGCCGTTGTCGCTGACTTCGGATGCGACCAGAGTGATGTCGCGGCGATTGATGAAGTCGGTGATCTGCTTCACCTGCAGCCCGTTGTCGGTGCAGCTGCGGATGCGCACGCTGCGCATCTCGACATCGGACTCGCTGACGTCGACGCCCTTGACGATCGTGGTCTGGCCATCGACGAAGATCGAATCCACGATGTGCATCGCGCCGCCGTTGATGACGTCGAGGATGCGAGGCGTTGCGTTGCCGCGCAGGATCGTGCTGTCTGCGGCAGTCGGTGCGGTCACAGGCAACGTGCGGGCGGCGATGTCGAATGCCGACGTCGTGCTGCCTGAACCAGGCGCAAAGCCGCCATAGACGTGGACGCCGGAGCCGATCGCGAAGACGCCGGTCCCAGGAATGCCCGCGTTGAACGGGCGCGTCGTGTAGACGCCGGAGGACACCCACACGTTCTTGCTGCCCTGGAAGCTCGCCAGCACCGACGCGACGAGCAGCGCTTCGTCAAGAAGCGGCAGAGCGAGCGTGGGGGTCGAACCATCTGCGGAGCCGTTGGTCAGGCCGTTGAGGTCGACGTAGAGCGGCGCGCCAGGGATGCACTGGATGGCTGCGCCAGTCGGAGTCCAACTCGAAGAGCCGACGGGGCGGATGCCGAATCCGGCCCACAGCGTCGTGCCGTTGATGACGCGCGTTGGCTGCGACGTGTTGGTGTAGACGCGGTTGTTGCCCGTGAGCACGGCTTCGACCGGCGCGCCGGAGTAGAGCGTCGTTCGATTGGTGTCGAGGAACAGCGCCGCTTGGAAGCCAGCGCCAGGAAGCACGTAGTCGACGCGGACCACGTTGTCGCCAGCGCACATGGCCGTGAGGCCAGCGCCCGTTGCCGTGCTAGGCGGCCGGATGGGCGGCTGCGGGCGCGGCGGCGGTCCGACGAGATCGCCGAGGTTGCCGCCGCAGGCCGACAGGGCCGCTACGAGCAGCAGCGCGAACGTGTTGCGGATGCTCATGCGCATGGTCAGAAGCTGAAGCGGATGGTCAGGTCGAACTTCGTCGCGGGATCGAGGCCATCGAACGCAGGGCCTGGCTCAAACCGGCCGAGCACGGCTTCTGCGGTCCACAGTCCGCCGCGGTAGCCGAACACGAGGTCGACTTCAGAACCCAGGTCCGGATCGCGGCCGTTGGGAACGCTGCCGGTGCCGATGCGCAGGTCGTTGAGCGGTTGCGTCTGCGACGCGTAGTCCTGCACGTAGGTGTGATA
>CAIYFF010000455.1 GCA_903925435.1 uncultured Planctomycetota bacterium
GCTGCTGCTGCTGCTGCTGCTGCTGCTGCTGCTGCCTTGGCCGCCTGCGCCGCTTTGCATCGCGCCGCCGCCGAGTCCGCCGCCTGCTGCTGCATCGCTGCCAACGCCCTGCGCATCGGCGATCTGCTTGGCCTGCTCCGGCGTCATGCCAGACAGCGCCAGCGTCGACACCTTGGCCTTGATCAAGAACGACTCGCGTTGCCCGTCGAATCGAGCGTTGAGCTTGGGAAAGAACACGGCGACGGCCACCTGCTCAAACTCGGTCTCGCTCGGCGCCTTGTTGTCGACGCGGCGTTGGTATTCCTCGGCCGCGAGTTGGTCTTGGTATTCGAGCGCGCTGAGGCCGCGCGACGACGCCTTGCGGTAGGTGTCGCGGTTCTGTTGCCACTCCGAGCGGTTGCGTGAGTCCGATTCGTCTTCCGCTGCGTCGCTCGCAATCGATGACTCGAGTTCGCCGATGGCGGATTCGCCGACCACGATCTGGTAGCTGAAGCCGTCGTATTGCTCGAACTTCTCTTCGATGCCGGACTGCGGCGGCGTCTCGCGTGCGCCAGCGATCAGTTCGCTCATGCGCTCCTCGGCCAGTTCGCGCGCAAGGCGCCAGTTGCGTGCCTCGATGCCATCGATCAGCGCGCTCGTGCGCATGCCGAGATAGCCGATCACGACCATCGCCACGACCGCGAGCGCCACGACCGCTTCGAGCAGCGTGAAGCCGTCCTGTGCCGATGGGTGGCCTGCGCGCATCAGAACGAGCCCTCGCCGGTCTCTTCGGGCAACTGCTGCTTGCCGTCGAAGCTCTCCAGAATGTCGCACTGTCCGGTCAGTCCGCGGATGTTGACGGTCCAGACCATGTTTGGATCACTGACGAGACGCAGCACGACGGACTGGTCCGCAGTGTTGCCGTTGTGGTCGAACACGATCGCAAAGGTGCCGTTCTTCGCCATGCCCTCGTTCTGGTTGCCGGCGGCGATGATCTGCACGTCTTCCTGCAGCAGTTGCCACTCGTCGGCGCGCGGTTCGAGCGATTGCACGTCCTGATCGGTCGTCAGTCGGTCTTCCGGCGGGAACACGAACCGCCACGTGCCGTTGTCGAGGTCGAGTTCGAGCGAGCACTGCTTGCCCTGGATGCGCGCCTCGCTGCGCAGGTTGTCGATGTTGGCGGCGAGCACTTTGGCCGCCGCGTCGAGTCGCGCCTTCGGGACGAACGCGCCGAGGTTGGGCAGCACCAAAGCCGTGATCAGGCCAAGGAGCAGCAGCACGACCATCACCTCGACGATCGTGAAGCCTTGCTGGCCGTTGGCTGGACGCGCGGCGGGGGTCACTTCTTTTCGAGCTTCGACGAGATGTCGTCCTCGGTGCCTTCGGAGCCGTCCGGTCCCATGCTGAGGACTTCGAACTGATTCCGGTCGGTCTCGCGGATCATGTATTCGTGATCCCACGGGTCGGTCATCACGTTCTCGAGGTAGGCCTGGCCCTTCTCGTCCGGGGTCGTCAGCTCCTCCATCGACGGGATCTTGCCGTTCTTCACGCGGAACAGCTTGGCCTGGTTGAAGATCGCCGTGCAGTCGGTCCTGGCCTTCTGGATCTTGGCCTCGTCGCTCGCGCCGATGACGTTCGGCACGACCATCGTGGCGAGCAGGCCAAGGATCACGATCACGACCATGATCTCGACGAGCGTGAAGCCCTGTTGGCGGGCGTGCTCGGCGATGCGGTCGGACGAAGTGCGCGCGGTGGCGCAGTAGTTGGGTTCGTTCATGTCGGTGGGGCGCAGCCCTGGATCGGCTGCGCGGGCGGCGGAGTCTAGCCGATGAGGCAGAGAAGTCGCGCAGCTCAGACGGCGGACGCCACGGATCCTTCCGCGATGGTCGGGGAGCCATTGCATCCGCTTTGTTTCCGTTCGCGCCGTGGCGATGCTCGCGCCATGCATTGGTGCGCATCGTTGCTCGCAGCGTTCGTCGGAACTGCCCTTGCCATCGGCCAAGAGCAGAAGGCCGACATCTCCTCGTCGCGGTTGCTCGGAGCCGAGGACCTCGTCGGTCTGCAACGGATCGGCGAGCCCGCTCTCAGTCCCAACGGGAGATGGCTGCTCTACACCAGCAAGTCCGTCGATCTCGCCAAGAACGGGTCGCAGACCAGGATCCTGATGCTCGACCTGCAGAATCGAATGGACCCGCCGCTCTACATCGGCCAGGGCAGCGAACCGCAGTGGGTCGGCAAGGAGCTGTTTCAGATCGCCTACGTCGCCAAGGACGGCGTCCACTTCGTCACAAAGGGCATCGTCGACACGCGCGTCGATTTTGGCGGCGAGACCTCCAACCTGCGGTTCTCCGCGGATGGATCGCGCGCGCTGTTCACGCGCAGCGTGCAAGTTGGCGAGGCTCCCAAGGACCGGCATCTGGACCTGCCGAAGGCGAACCTGCGGGTCTACGACAACCTCATGGTCCGTCACTGGGATCGCTGGCTCGATGGGACGCGGAGCCACCTGTTCGTCGCCAACGCCGATGGCACCGGCGTCCGCGACCTCATGGCGGGGCAGCCGTTCGACACGCCGCTGCAGCCGTTTGGCGGGCGCGAGCAGTTCTGCTTCTCGCCGTCTGGCGAGTTCGTTTGCTACACCGCGAAGAAGGTTGCCGATCCCGAGCGCAGCACCGACAGCGGGCTCTACTACGCGCCGATCGGGATCGATGGTCCGCACCTACTGCAGACCGAGGGCATGCCGGGCTATGACCAGGATCCGGCATGGTCGCCGGACGGGACCAAGATCGCGTTCTGCAGCATGGCGCGCGCAGGGTTCGAGGCGGACCGCGTGCGATTGTTCGTTCGCGACCTCACCAAGGGAGAGAACAAGGAACTGCTGCCCCAACTCGACGCGTCGGTGCACGACCTGCAATGGGCCGCAGATGGCGAGCGGTTGTTCTTCACTGTCGAGACCGAAGGCACGACGCAGCTCTACACGGCTGCGCTCGACGGCTCGTATCGCGCAGTGACGGCGGGCCGCCACGCGCTGTCCTCGCTGCAAGTGGTGCCCAAGGGCGACACGGTCTACGCGCTGCGCACGACGATGGAGATGCCTGCGGACCTCGTCGAGATCGACGTCGCGACGGGCGCCATCACGACGTTGACCAAGGCTGGCGCGACGTTGGCCGAGCGCTTTGACCTGCCGCAGGTCGAAGCCGAGTGGTTTCCGGCGAGCGACGGCAAGCGCATCCATGCATGGGTCGTCAAGCCGCCGAACTTCGACGCGACGAAGAAGTATCCGTTCGTGTTGTTCTGCCAGGGTGGCCCGCAGTCGATGGTCGGCCAGGGCTTCTCGTATCGCTGGAACTTCCACTTGATGGCCGCGAAGGGCTACGTCGTCGCGGGCGTGAATCGCCGCGGTTTGCCGGGCTTCGGCCAGGCATGGTGCGATGCGATCTCCGAGGACTGGGGCGGACAGGCGATGCAGGATCTGCTGACCGTCACCGACGCGATGCAGGCGCGGCCCTACATCGACAAGGCAAGGTCGGCGGCGGTCGGCGCGAGCTTTGGCGGCTACACGGTGTTCTGGCTCATGGGCAACGCAGGCGATCGCTTCGCGTGCATGGTCGGCCACTGCGGCATCTTCAACCTGGAGTCGATGTTCCTCTCGACGGAGGAACAGTGGTTCACCAACTGGGACCTCGGCGCGCCGTGGTGGAAGACCGAAGGCGGCGAAGCCGCGATGCGTCGCTTCTCACCGCATCGCTACGTGCAGAACTGGAAGACGCCGTTGCTCGTGATTCACGGCGAGAAGGACTACCGCGTGCCGTACGACCAAGGACTGCAGGCGTTCACGGCCGCGCAGATGCAAGGCGTCGACAGTCGGCTCGTCACGTTCCCCGATGAAGGGCACTGGGTGCTGCAGCCGCAGAACTCGGTCGCGTGGCAGCGCGAGTTCTTCGCGTGGCTGGATCGCTACTGTGGCGACGCTGCAGCGGCGCGCGCGCGGTGACGGATCTGCAGCTCCTTCCACGGCGTCGTGCCGTCGTTGGCGCGCGTAAACTCCAACTCCGTCGACTCGGCGACGACGATCTCTGCTGTGGTGTAGACGCGGCAGCCTTGCAGCAGGTGGCCGCCGATCGTGTTGCCCGTCGCGTCGGCGATCGCAAGGTGGAGATGGCTGCCGTGCTTGGACACCGTGCCCGACAGGCACAGGATCTCAAAGCGCCCTGAGCCCGAGGCACCAGCGCTCTGGTCGGCAAAACGCAGCGTCCAGTCGGTGAGGCTGCCGACGCAGGTCGCGACCCAGCCCGCTTCGATCTGCGCTTCGTCCACGTGGCGCTGGACCTCCGCAAGCAGGTCGCTGCCTGGCTTCAGGCGGAATGCGTGAATGCGCTGGGCGGGCGGTGGGCTGGCACAGGCCGCGAGCGCCGCAAGGGCGAGCAGCAAGGTTGCTTTCGAGCGCATTGGCATGGTGCCCGGCGTTCTACCGTAGGGTGGGTGGTTTCTCGGCGTGCTGTCGGCCGCTGTCTTTCGATTCGGGTTCCTTCCAGCCCGTTGCGGCCCTTCGAGGTCCTTCCTAACCTTCCACGCCCATGTCGGCGGGCGTTCGCCTTGCCGACGCAACCTTCCTCACCGAGGAGACGATCGAACGCAATGACGAGGCTTCATGACGAGCAGTAGCGGATTGGGTGGCGGCAACAACCAAGGGCCGACCGGTCCCTCCAGTGGTCCAGCAACCGGTCCAGCAACCGGACCTGCGAGCGGACCCGCGAGTGGACCCGCGCGGCCTGCAGGCCCCGGTGGAGCAGGAGCCCCTGGCTCCAGCGGTCCCGGTGGCAGCCGTGGCCCCGCTGGCCCAGGTGGCCCAGGTGCAAGCCGTGGCCCCGGTGGCCCGAGTGGCGGTGGTCGCCCCGATCGTCGTCCGCCGATGCAGGAACGTGGTCCGCGCATCAACCACCAGATCCGCATCCGTCAGGTGCGCGTGATCGATGACGAGGGCAAGCAGCTCGGCATCATCGAGACCGCAGACGCGCTCGCGCTCGCCTCGCACAAGGGGCTCGACCTTGTGGAGATCGCCCCGGACCAGCGGCCCCCCGTGTGCCGCATCATGGACTACGGGAAGTACAAGTACGAGCAGAAGAAGAAGGACCAGGCGAGCAAGCGCAAGCAGCACCAAGTGCAAGTCAAGGAAGTGCGCTTGCGGCCCGCGATTGCAGACCATGACCGTCAAGTGCGTGTGCGCGCGGCGCGTGACTTCTTGTCGGAAGGCGACAAGGTCCTGCTCGTCTGTCTCTTCCGCGGCCGTCAGATGGCGCACAAGGATGTCGGCGAGCAGGTCATCCAAAGCGTGCTGAAGGAGTTGTCCGACATCGCAAAGGTCGAGTCGGGCATCCGCATGGAAGGCAAGCGCATGGTGATGCTGCTCACGAAGAAGTGAGTCGAGTGCGCGGCGGGCCGATCGTCCTGCCGCGCGCTGCACCGTGATCGCAACCTAGAGTTTATCGCCGCCCGCAGTTCACCGTCCGCTGTTGTCCGTTCGCGCCGAAATGCTCATGAGCCGCCCCGATTTCGAGGAAGTGTTCGGTCTCAACGCCGCCTACGCAGAGAAGGTCTACGGCGAGTACTTGGAGGCGCCCGATGCGGTGCCCGAGGAATGGCGTCGTTGGTTTGACACGACGTTGCCCGAGGAGCAGCGCGCGGTGGCGCGACCCGCTTTGGCGACGCAGTCTGCGGTCGCTGTGGCCGACGCTCCGGCTGCGGCGCAGAAAGAACCACAGCAAGGCCTGCAGGCGCTGACCGGCGTCGCGGCGCGCATCGTTGCGAACATGGAGGACAGCCTCTCGGTGCCGACGGCGACGTCGACGCGCGAGGTCCCGGTCAAGGTGCTGGAGGAGAACCGCCACATCCTCAACCGGCATCAGCAGGGCTTGTTCCTGTCGAAGGTCAGCTTCACGCACCTGATCGCGTTCGCGGCGCTGCAAGCGATCCAGAAGGTGCCCGCGATGGCCGGCGCATTCGTGCTGCAGGACGGCAAGCCGTTCCGTCGCCGCACCGAGAGCGTCAACTTCGGCATCGCGGTCGACCTTCCCGGCAAGGACGGCCGTCGCAGCCTCGTGGTGCCCAACGTCAAGAACGCGGGCAGCATGGACTTCAAGGCGTTCCTCGCCGCCAGCAACGCGGTCA
>CAIYFF010000456.1 GCA_903925435.1 uncultured Planctomycetota bacterium
CCGTAGGTCGGGTTGTTGCGCGACGACAAGAACGCGCGGTTGCCGTCGATCTGACGCACTTGGACCCACTCGCGGTCCGTCGCAGTGTCGATGCGCAACACGTCGCCCGCCACGAACGCGCTCGCGTCGGCAAGGTCGAAGTAGTTCTGTCCGGCCGCGACCGCTGCTGCGAGCGTCGTCGACGCGCCGCTGCCCGTTTCGACGAAGACATACGTCAGCGCCCCGCTCGCGTTGCGGTGGTTGCCACGGATCGTCGTGAACGATTCGAGCGCCGCAGTCGATGCGCCGACGTGTTCGAGTGCGAGTTGTTCTGGCAGCCTCGTCGACAGCGACGGCGAGGAGCCGACCGTCGACGGCGGGATGCGGATGATCTGAAGCAGGTTGGGGTTCTCGGTTGGTCCACCGAGCACGGCTTCGATGCGCGCGAGCGACGCCGGCGCAATCGCATTGCCGAGGCCATCCGTCACCGTGAAGTCGACGCGAACGAACTCGCCCGCGTCGAAAGTGCCGTCGTTGTCGCCGCGTTCGTCGGTGACCGCCGCGATCGTCACGTTCATGCCGGTGGCAAATGCTGGATCCGTGAGCGGATGACGATGCGCCGCTGCGACGCCGAGAGTCGGGCTCGAAGGATCGTGGCAGACGATGCAGGAGCCATCTTCGAGCTGCGGCGGCATTGGCTGCCCGTTGGCGATGTATGGGCGCTCGGGGATCCAGTCGTCGTGGCACGACGCGCATGCTGCGCGCGTCAGCTGGCCTTCGATCAGTTCGCCTTGCGCGGGCGCTTGCAGCGGGCCGCTGTCGTCTGGATCGCCGTGGCACGATGCGCACGCCACGGGCCCGGTGAGCAGCACGTTCTCCTTCTGCTGCGCGGTGCTGCCGATCGTGCCGTATTCCGTGTCGCGCGGCATGCCGATCGACATCGATGGCCAGACGGGGAAGTGCGCGTCGGAGTAGTCGTGCAGCGACTCGCCGAGCAATTGGTAGGGAACGGGCGAAGCCGTGTAGTCGCGCGCGCCATTGCTATCCGTCGTCACGCCTTGCACCGATGGCAGCGTGCGGCCCGCGTGGATCTTGTGGACCATCACGCGGAAGTCGACCGAGCGGCCGGTGCCGCTGCGGTCTTCTGCGCCTGCAGTGTGGCACAGCAGGCACTGCGTAATGTCATCGGCGAACATGCCGTGCGCGCGAAGCGACGAGTGGCACTGCGCGCAGTTGTCGTTGCCGATCACGGCGCGCGCGGCTTGCGTCGTGGCGCTGCCGAGCAGGAAGTCTTTGGTCGCGCTACCGAGATCGGAGTAGGTGACGCCGTCGATCGCGTATTCCGCGCGCAGTGAGATGCCGATCGTGTAGGTGCCGCCGAGCAGCGCTTCGCCAGTGCGTTCGCCGGCAGTCAGTTGCGTCGTGTCGTTGAGCGGCGGCAGGTAGGCGCTCGGGATGCGGTGCGCAAACGAGAAGCGATAACGACCGCTGCCGAGCGCCTGCGCGCGATCGAGCACATCGGTCTCCGCAGGAATCACGCGCTGGTAGTCAAACGTGGGCCCCGAGACCATCGCCTGCCCCGCGGCGAATCGTTGCAGGTCGAGCGCGTTGCCCGCGTCGTCGCGCACCGCGAAGGTGATCTCGATGGGGTCGCCGGGTTGTGCGTTGCCGCTAGGGTGCGCGCCGCTGCGCACGGACTCGATCGTGATCGCGACGCCGGGCAGCGGATCGTCCGTTCCAAGCGAAGGCTCGACGGGCGCGATCACGTAGCTGTTGTCGTCGCCACAGGCGGCGACCGCGAGCGCGAGCAGTGCGATGGCGCGCCGTGAGCGGGTCAACGATGGCATGCAGTGCATTGATGGCCTCCATCCGGGTGAGGCAGGTCCTCGTCGCGGCCCGGTCCGTGGCATTGCCGGCAGTTCCAGCTCGGTTGGTGGTTGGAGGGAAGGTCCTCAGCTTCGTTGTGGCTCGGCGTCCCTGGGTGGCACACGACGCAGCCTGTGTCTTGCAGCGGCAGGTGGCACGAGTTGCAGTGCCGTTGCGCGTTGTCGCCGAAGCCAGGTCGATGCGTGACGGGCAACGTCGTGCGGTGGCACTCATCGCAGCTGTCGGTGCGATGGCACGTGTAGCAACGGCTGCGATCGACGGACGCGAGGAAGCCGTGGGTGCGCGTGCGAAACATGTTGTCATGGTTCTTCGGCGCGTTGTTCTGGTGGCACTCGGTGCAGCTGCTCTGCTCGTCGTGGCACAACTCGCAGCGATGCTGGCTGCTGTCGTCGCCGTTGCGGACGATCTCGCCGTGACGCGTGTCCCACGCGTGGAAGTGGCTCTGCGGCGGCGTGTCCTTGGTGATGCGCTGGTGGCACTTGCTGCAGTCGCGGTTGTCCATCCCGCGTTGTTCATGGCACTCCATGCACGCGCGCTTCCAGTCCGGCATCGAGACAGGCACTTCGCGTTCGCTCGGCATGTCGACGTGGCACTGCGTGCACGGGAGCTGCGCCTTCCCGGTGTGGTCGCCGTGGCGGAACACGACATCCGACGGCAGTTGCCCCGTCGATGAGCGGCGGAACACGCCGCCTTGCGCAAACCAACGGTCGCGCCATTGCGCAAACGTCGCGTCGGGCGCGGCGTTGGCGCGAACGCGCGGATCACCGTTCTTGGGGTCGTGGCACGGCGCGCACAACTCGGGCGGCGGCATGCTCGGCAGGTCCGCGGTCTTGGCGGTGAGGTGGCACATCGTGCACGCGAGGCCCTTCTCCGTGACGTGCACGTCGTGCGGGAATGTCGCTGCGCGCGGTGGCCGTGCGCCAAGGCACGACGCGAGCACGATGGCGATCAAGCCAGCGCACGCCGCGATCCATGCGCCGATGCGGCGGCGCGGCTTGGTTCCGGATGGGTTGTCTAGAAGGTCCATGTCGCTCCGATCCGGAAGTGCACGTACGAGTCGATGTCGTTCTGCTCGTGCGCGATCGTGCTGTCGATGCGCAAGTCAGGTCGCGGGCGGTGTTGCACGCGCAGATACCACGACCGAACGTGGTCGCGTTCTTCTGCTGCGAATATGTCGTAGGCAAAGCGCGCGTACGACGTGCCCATCGTCGCGGTGGTGATCGGCGTCGCGCGCCAACGTAGGTCGCCGCTCAACGTCGTGTAGTCGCCGTCGGTCGCGTTCCAGCGCTCGGCGTTGCCCGACAACGTGAGGTCCTTGCCGAACAGCTTCTGCACGGATGGGCCCGCGTAGAGACGCAGGTATTCGCGATTGAACTGCGACTGCGCGCCGTCGTCGCGCAATTGGCGAGCATCGCATCCGGCCGACAGCGCCCACCGCTCGTCGAACTGCTTGGTCGCGAGCGCTTCGATCTGACGATACGGCGCGTAGGTGACGAGGATCGGGCTGTAGGGGTCGAAGTCCGTCGTTTGCGCACTCTGCGTCGACAGCAGTTCGCGATACGTGATCGAGCCGTCGATGCCGAGTGGTTCCCAATACGAATGGCCTCGTAGCACGAGGTCGCGCGCGTTGCCGTCGAGCCACGTGTGCTTGCCGTAGACCGTCGTGCGATCGTCGAGTGCATGCCATGCTTGCACGGCGATCAGGTCGTCGGATCCATCGAGTGCATAGACGTCGTCATCGATGTGCATCCAATCGAGGCGCATTCGACCGCCTTGCCACGGGTGCAGGCCGAACGCAGCGCCATACGCGCGATCGCCGTGCGTGGTCCCGTCCCAGTAGCGAACGGGCGCGCCGACGTAGGCCGCGCCATAGGCTCGCAGCGTTCCGTGCCGCTTCGTCTCCGCGTAGGCGCCGTCGATATCGAGCCACTGCGGCGTGTCGATGAGCGATTGACGACCGACGCGCGCGATGTCGAGTCCGTTCAACTGGTGAAGGTCTGCGTGAGCCGCGTAGATGTAGCCGCCGAGGCTGTCGTTGAAGCTCTCGTCGAGCCCGTTGAACGAGTTGCCGCGCTGGATGCCGTCGAGGTCCAAGAAGCCGCGGCCAGCAAAGTGCGACGTGATCGCATGCCGCGTCTTGTCGCCGGCGTCGACGCGCACCGTCACTCCGAGGTCTTGGTCCTTGTCGGAGCCAGAATCGCGGCTGCGGAATCGCGTGCCGATGCTGCCGTGCACCGGATAGGCGGACGCATCGTTGGCCTGCGTCGCTTGCAGCGCTGTGCCGTTGCGCTGTGGCTCTGGCGCAGGCGGCGCAGCAGGGTCCTGCGGGCTGATCGCCTTGGGCATCAGGTCGCGCAGCGAATCGGCAGCTTGGTTGCTTGGGTCCGCTGCGGGTCGCTCGGGGTTGGGCGCAGTCGGTTGCGGCGTTGGTTCCTGTGTCGCGCGCTGCGGATCCTGTGCCACGGTTGGCTGCACCGACGCATCGGGCGCCGTTGCAGGCGCAGCAGCGGGCGGTGCCGGCGGCTTCGCGTTGGGATCGCCGGGCACGGGTCCCTTCTTCAGTCCGAGCGCCTTTCGCAGCGCGTCAGCTGCGCGGTCGGCGTCGCTTGGTTGCGCTGGTTGCTGCGGGTTGGGTTGCTGCGGACTGGGTTGCTGCGGATGGGGCGCTGCTGGCGTCGGTTCTTGCGCTGGTTGTTCGTTCTGCTGCGGCGTCGGCGTCGGAGGCGCTTGCGGAGCAGGCTGTGTCTGCGCCGTCGCCGCCGCTGCGAGCAAAGCCGCGCACGAGCACGCGGCGATGCGGCGCTTCTTTGGCGGCTCAGTCTGCATGCGCGACGCCGAGTTCACGTCACCGTCCCATGCCGAATGTGTCGAGGATCGCCGGGTTCTCCTCGTTCTCGCTGAGCACGACGTGGCAGATCGAGCAGTCCTTGCTGATCGCGCGGCCTGCTTCGTTCTTGTGCTCGCCGTCGTGGCAACGGAAGCAGCCGTCGTGGTTCGACAGCGATGGATACGCGCCCCAGCCGAGCTGGCGGTCTGGGTAGACATTGCGAAGCCACAGCGCCGTCAGTCGCTCGATCGCGGAGTCGACTTCGCGCGCGAGCGTCGGATCCGACACGAGCTTGGCATAGGACTTCTGCAGGTGAAGTCGAATCTGGTCAGGTGCAGAGGCGCGCGTGTAGTCGCCTTGCAGCGCTTCCAGCGCGAACTTCTTCACGAACGGCAACCGGCGTGAGATCAGCCCGTTGGCGATCAGCCTGTCGATCGCGGGGCCGGGTTGTTCGAAGTCGTGCGCCGAACGATTGTGGCAGTCGTTGCAGTCCATCTCCCGCACCTCGCCACCGGGTTGCTTGCTGTGCTCAAAGCCTTGCGCGGCGAACACCTCGTGTGTTCCGTCCGGCTTGACGACGCGCACCCACGGGATGTGCATGCGCTTCTCGTCGGTCGCGACGTATTCGACTTCTGCCTTCGGGTGCACGTGCCAGTGGATGCCGACCGACTGGCCATCGGGCCGCGTGCCGCCCGTGCGCATCAGCAACACGTTGGTGTAGCCGCTCACGAGTTCGTCGTCGCGGTAGTGCGGCTTCACGAGCAGTTTGGTGCCGAGATACTTCTCCGGCCAGTGGCACGACTCGCACGTCTGCTCCGCGGGCACGAGGTTGTGCACCGGCGTCGGGATCGGCTTGTGCCACGAGTCCGTGAGGAAGGTCAGCAGCTGGCGCGAGCCGTTGATCTTCGATTCGACGAAGCCCTGCGCGGTGGGCGCGACGTGGCACTTCACGCAGCCGACGCGATTGTGGGGCGAGTCCTTGTAGGCGGTGAACTCCGCGTCCATCGCGGCATGGCACGTCGTGCCGCAGAACTCCGTCGAGCTCATGTAGTGCACGCCCGCGTAGCCTGCGGTGCCGATGGCGGCGAAGTTGATCGCGGTCAGCGCCACGATCGCGCGCGCGAGATACATCGGCCGGTCGGTCATCGCGGCGATGCGCGTGGCGAGCTGCTTGCGATAGACCAAGAGGCCGAACGGGATCATCAGCAGGCCTACGCCAAACGCGAGCGGCGCGGCGATCGTGAGAACGAGGCCGGCGTAGGGTCCGGTCCATTCCTCGCTGCCGGTCGAGTGCAGCGCGACCATCGTTGCTCCGCCCATGACCGCGAGCGTCATCAACGCTGCGCCGCATGATGTGATCCAGTTGGACCGGAGAAGTCGGTGCAGGCGGATGAAAGTGCCTGGGCTCGATGCGATGGTGGGTTCGGTCATGCGTGCAGCGTGTTGGCCTGTTCGCATCGGACTCTCCCGGGGCAGGGCGCGACACGGGCCACAGTGCGATGTCGTGCGGTGCGATTGTCGCCATGCGCATGCTGCTCGCGCTTTCGGCCAGCGCATCTATGTTGGGCGACTCGTGCCTAGCTCCACTCCAGCGTCCAAGCTCGTTCGCCCCTCGCGCCTCGCCGCTTGGTTGGCGGGGCTGTGTATGGCGATGGTCGCGGCGCTGGTGGCATCCAGGGACGAGGCCCTTGGCCCGCCAGTCGATGGGGGGGCTGCTGTGCCAGTCGAGGCCGCGCGCGTCGATCCAGTCGATCCTGCCGCGTCTGCCCAGGAATCGTCGAGGTTGGAGCAAGGCGCGCGAGGCGACGGGCAACGCGCACCCGAGCGCACGCTCAGCAACACCGTGTTCGGCACGATCGAGCTGCGCGCGGTCGTCGACAACGAAAGCGGCGAGGCTCCGTTGGAGTCGTTCCGATGGGCCGCCAGCGGCACTGCGCTCGGCATCGATCCGCGCGGTGTGTCCGAGGGGCGCGTTGCTCGCATTCGTGTGCCAGTGGATGTCGACGCGGCCGTCGTCGTCGACGCCGATGGTTGCAAGACGTCGCTGCCGGTCGACATCGCGTTGCGCGGTGCGCAGTTTCGTGCCGTCACCGTGCGCATGCGGCCGTACTACGAGAAGGCGCGCATCACGCTGCGCTGCAAGGACGAGTTCGGCGCGCCGGTGCCGCATGTGTTCGTTCGCTGTGAGCATCAGAGCCCGCAGGCCGAGTCGCGTCGTGAATGGATGACGCTGTGGACGCGCAACGAGTCGTCGCCAAACGGGGTCTACGCGATCGATGCGCAGGTGGCTGGCTGGTGCCGCTTCTACGTGGCGCCGATGGACGCGAAGGGCCGTGCGCGCGCGCTGTTGCCGGAGCAGTTCGAGGCGCGTTTGTCCGACGATCGGCGCATCCAGCAAGAACTCGTGCATCGAGTCGGCGGCACGGTGAGCCTCGAGTGGAACGAACGCGAGCCTATGCCCAAGGGCGTAGCTGCCGGTTCGGTGCGGATCTACGACGACGCGGACCAGGAACGGCGCGTGAATTGGATGTCCGACGAGGCGTTCACCGAAGAAGTCGGAGCGCCGACGCTGCGCTTCTGCGTGATGCCGTGTCGCTCGGGCGAGGCGTTTCCCGCAGGCCGCTACACCGTTCGTATTCGCGGAGAGGACGTCGACTTGCAGAAGTCGTTCGAGATCCGGTCCGGCCAGAACACGCACGTCGTGTTCCCGTAGCGATCCATTCGCATCGCGCGCCGCCAGATGGGACTGCGCGGCTCGGCGCATCCCTCATGGGCTGAGAAGCACCCCGCGCTTCGCACTGTCGCCCAGCAAGCACGAAGGCACTCACCTGCTTCTGTCTTCGCAGCTTTGTCATTCCGTTGTCATGGACGCCCCAAGGGGCAGTGAGGTTTGCGATGAAATCCCCCGTTCGCGATCGCTGGGCTCTGAGGACGACCGTTTGGTCGTTCGGTCTGCTCAGCTTGGTTGCTTGGAGTTCCTGCTCGAGTAACAACGACGACAACCCTGCGGGAGCGGGCATCACGCCCTTGCCGACTCCGACTACGGCATCGCCGACGAGCCCGCTGCCAGGCGTCGCGCTGTCGATCGTTCGAGTCGAAGGCGGCACCGGACTCAATGGCAACCTCAAGGCGGGCGACAAGCCACGCGTGACGTTCCTCGTGCGCGAAGGCGCAGCGAGCCCAGCAGCTGGTCAGCCGATTCCGCCGGCGCGGTGGGCGTTGCAAGAGCTGCTGTTCGCCGGCCCTTCGTCCAACTACCAGCTCATCAAGAGCTACTCAAACCTCGCCACCAACTCGAAGCAGAACATCGACGGCTCGTGGACGTTCACGTTCCCCGATGCGATCCCGTCGACGGTCCCCAACCAGATCAACCAGGCCAACACGATCCCGTACGACTCGGGCACGATCGCTGGCCAGGACATGCCATCGGGCACGTACACGTTCGGCATCTCCGTGCGCCGTGACATCGCGATCGGCACGGATGTGTTCCGCGATGCTGCGAGCACGACGAAGGACGTGCTATTCGGCACGGCAGCGACGCTGACGAGGTCGCAACTAGTCACGGACCAGAACTGCCAGAACTGCCACACGACGCTGCGCGCTCACGGCGAGAACCGCTACGGCGTCGCGATGTGCGTGCTGTGCCACACCAATGGCGCAGAGGACCTCAACAACCCCAATGCGGTCGCCGGCGAGACGCTGGGCTTGTCGATCTCGTTCCAGACGATGATCCACAAGATCCACTCGGGCGCGCACCTGCCGAGCGTCAACGGCAAGACTGTCGATGCCAATGGCAACCCGGTCTACGGCACGGGCACTCCGTACGTGATCGTGCGTTCGCGCGGCGAGTTCGACTTCTCCGAAGTCGCGTTCCCGCAGTGGCCGCACCTCGCGCAAGGCATGCCGCGCGACCTTGGCTACACCGCGCTGACGACTGCCAACAAGACGGCGGAAGGGCGCATCCTGTCCGGCCCGACCAAGATCTACGAAGCGGCCGATGGCGGCCTGCTCAGCACCTTCGTCGACAAGGCCGATGCCTCGCAGCTCACCGATGGCCTGGGAAAGATCTGGCATGCCGCGGACACCAGCTTCAAGCCCTACTCCTGCTGTGGCAGCCTGCATGCCAATGTGGATGCGGCGCTGGCGTTGCGTCCGCGCTGGCG
>CAIYFF010000457.1 GCA_903925435.1 uncultured Planctomycetota bacterium
ACGATGCCGAGGTCGATGCCCGGCAGCGAGGCCGCGCTGATCAGCGTGATGTTGATCAGGCCGGTCGCGTCGATGTTGTTGGTATCGATCTGGAGAGCCGAGCCAACCTTCGGACGACCCGTCAGGCTGACCACGGCCGGAGCCGCGCCGTCACCCGAGACATAGCCGCCGCCCGAGGCCGCGACGCTGAAGTCAGGGAAGGCGCGCGGCGTGGCGCCCGTGCCCGGATCGACCGCGCCGTTGCCCGGCGTGAAGCCGACGAGGATCGGGGTGCCCGTGGTGGCGTTCATGCCACCCGCGCCGTAGCGGATCTGGACGCCGCCACCGGCCTGCAACACGATCTGGACCGTGCTGAGGTTGGTCGGCTGGTTCCAAATCTGGACGTTCTGCCACGTCACCGCGGCGTAGGTCGCGCCGTCCGTGTCGTACCAAATGTTGCCCGCGCCGCCGCCGAACGTGGCGAGGTCAGCAGGCTCGAAGTCCGTCCAGCCGGCCGCGATGCCCGGACGACCCGCGAGGAAGCCGCCGTAGCCATCGTAGAAGCCGAACGTCGCCGTGGACGTCTGGAAGTAGACGATGCCGTTCGACGAGATCTGCAGCGTGTTCGAGCCAACCGGGTTGGTCGGGTACGGGAACGCAAACGGCATCGTGATCGGGGTCGCCAGAGCGTCATCCCACGCGCCCGTCGTAGCGGCAGGCGTCTGGGTGTTGATCTGGACCGCGCCCAGCGACGTGCCCGGGTTCACAACGAGGCCCGGCGTCGCGTTCGCCGTCACGATGTAGTTCGTGCCGATGTTGAACATGTCGAGGCCGTTGATGCCGGCCTGGCCGTCGATGTCCATCGTCGTGCCGCCCGTCCAGCTCTCGTAGAACGATTGCTTGCGGTCATAGCAGCCAACGCCGTAGGGCGTCTGGTAGGCCGCGCCCGCGCCGACCGAGTAGCCGACCGACAGGTTCGGCATGTAGGGCGTGGCGCTCGCCGGCGACAGGGCGCCGTTGGCGAAAGCCGGGCTGATGACGCCGATGTTGCTCAGCGTGATGAAGCCGTCCGCGAACGTGCTCGGGGTCGGCTGCGTGTTCATGTTGGTGAACAGCGGGTGCATACGGTCCGTGGCCGGGTTGGCGGCAACGCCACCACCAGCGGGGATCGTCGCGACGCCCTTCGGCACGAACACGAAGACAACAGCGTAGTTGCCCGGCGTCAGAGCGAGCGGCGGGTTGAACGTCGCCGTCGAAGGCGTGTCCGGAGCCGCGAACACGAGGTTGCTGACGTGCGTGGCCTGGCTCGACAGGAGCTGCCAGGGCGCGATCGGCGGAACCGACGGGTTGTGCGTGTAGAGATTGTTGGTGAACAGGGTCGCGTTCAGGACCGTGTCGTTCGGCACAACCCAGACTTCGCAGGTGCCGTTCGGCGAGCCAACGAGGTTGGGGACGACGATGCCGGCGTAGGTGCCGCCGTCGTTCAGGAAGTTCGTACCAACCGACGTCAGGTTGATGTTGCCGCTAACGGCCATGTCGCAACGGACCGCGACACCCGGATCGACGCTGACGCCGTAAAGGGGAGCCGTGGTGTTCGCGTAGAACGTCGTGCCGTTAAACGTCGTTTCGAGCGTCTGCGTGCCGGTCGGGGCGACGCACTGAGCGCTCAACTGAGCCGCAACGGCCGCAACGGCCGCGAGGGAGAGCAGGGTCTTTTGCATGACTCTAAGGGGATGGAGGAAAGATGGGGCCGGAGGGAAAGCCGACCGGGAGACTCAAGAAGATACAACGCGACCCGCGCGAGGAAACCCCTGGGCTGCGAGTCGCGGGCGGAGATTTCTCCAAACAAGTCCGTAGTTCGCGTTTCGCATCGGCGCATCAAGGAAGCCAAGCCGCCGATGGCTTCGAGCACTTGAGCCCCGGATTGCCGCAGCACGCCCTCGGCCAGTTCGCCGCAGCGCATGCAAAAAATCCGATGCCGTCACGCGTAACACAGACTTGGCACGCGGGCCCTTTGCCTCATGCAATCGGGAAAAGTCCCCAGGGCTCGCGAAGTGCAACATCTCCGCACCGGACCGAAATCGGCGGCCCAGGTCAGCGGTGCTTGAAGCGCACGATCACGAACGCGAACGCCGCGACGAAGAGGACGATCCCCAGCAGCAGCGTCCAACCAGGCACCCGTCGCTCTGAGCCGTGTGGACCATTCATGATTTGACTCCGCTGAACAACGCGACGCCGAGCGAACCGAACAAGATCGTCGGGGACCATGCGGCGACGACGGGGTGGATCCAGTCGTTGTAGCCGAGGTTCTGGCAGATCAGATCGAACAGTAGATACGCCGCGCACATGCCGATCGCGCCGAGCACGCGCTCGATGCGACTGCCGCGCTCGAAGTGGATCGCAAACGGCAACCCCAACAGCAGCAGCACAAGGTTGGCGAGCGGATACGTGATGTGCCGATGCAGCGCCATCGCGACGTCCTTGCGGTTGGGGCGCTGCTCGCGCGTCTCCAGCAACTCGTCGTAGGAGAACAACTCGCACGGCACGTCCTCTTGGCCGCGCTGCATCACGATCGCAGGCGTCCATTCGCCAGCGCCGAGCAGTTCGCGTGGCACGTCGCCGCTCTCGGTGCGTTCGACTCCTTCGACAAGCCGCCAATCGCTCGCCGCGTCATCCCACGTAGCCGACTTCGCGACCACCAAGACGCTGTCTCCGCCGGCGCCGCGCTGCAGCATGCTGACGTCCGTCATCCGCTTCTCTGCAGCGTCGTAATCGCGAATCCACATCCCGGAGAACGAGTCGCTGCGATCTTCGAGGATCACGCGCCGAATCGAGCGACTGCCGCTGCCGAGCATCGACTGCGCCTCGGTGACTTCGAGTGCAACCGTCGGAACGACCCACTGCCAGCACGCCGCCATCGCGAGCGCCATCACGACGCCGGCGATGAGCGCGGGCTGAAGCACGCGCACCATGCTGCGGCCGACGAAGAGCATCGGCTGCAGTTCGTTCTGCGCCATCAATCGCGCGATCGCGAACATGCAACCGATGACCGTCGCGAACGGCGCGATCGTCACGAAGCTGAACGGCAGCACGCGCAGGTAGTAGCCGCCGAGGAAGGCAAACAACTCACCCGTGCTCATGCCTTGGTCCTCGGCCTTGTCGAGGTAGCCACCGAGGTTGTTGAGCAGGTCGAGCAGGATCGTCAAGAACAGGAAGAAGCTGAGCGACGCCAGCAGCGACGCTGCGATCGACCCGCCGACGTAGCGATCGAGGGTCTGCCTCATCGGCGCAACTCCCGCCAGCAGAACGGCGTGCCGAGCACGATGAGCAACGCAGCGGGCAACCAGCCAAACATCGGCTCTCCTGTGGCGCGCAGCAGTTTGCCCCCCATCACGTCGCCTACGTAGAAGACGCCGATCGGCAGCAGCGCGAGCAGCATCGAGACGGCGCGGCCGCGATTCTGCGAGGCCAACGCGAGGCAGAATCCGATTGGCCCCAACAAAAGCGGGAGGATCGCAAAGCAGGTGCGGCGGTTGAGCGTGTAGCGCGCAGCCATGGGCCGCTCATGCTGACCGCGCAGCACTTCGGAGAGCAATTGGCTGCTGCCCATGTCGTCATCGCGCTCGTCGCGGCGCTTGCTGTCGCTGATCGCCGGCAATGGGAACCGCGGCTCCAGCAGGTCGAATCGCGTGTTGGTCAGAGGGTCGCTGCCGTTCTCCAAGACAACGCGGATCACCATGTCGTCCTTCTTGGGCCACGGGATGCGCACGCGGTCGACATGAACGACCGGCGAGACGAACCCGAGATCCCGCGCGCGATCGTCCGGCAGATACAGCCAACAATCGCGGAACACGATGTCGGAGCCCTCGCCCTCGCCTTCGCGGCGCGCGTAGGTGAGCGCCACGTCGGTGCCCGGGATCGAGACGCGGTCGTCGCTGGAGCCGAGCCCCATGTTGACGATCGTGTTGCGCACCGCCTCGACGATGACGCGGTACTTGCGGAAGTGGACCTCGGGCAGCACGTAGTGCAGCGTCAGTGACCCCACCACCGACAACGCGAGGCCGACGAGCACCGACGCCATCATCGGCACGCGCGGGCTCACGCCAGCCGCGCGGATCGCGGTGATCTCACGTTCTTGCCCGGCGCGGGCAAACGTCGTGACGGTCGCCAGCAAGAACGAGATCGGCAGCAGATGCGGGAACGAATCGAGCGCCCACAGCATCGTGATGATCGCGGCATCGAGCAGGCCGCCGCCTTCTGCGCGCTGCACGCCGCGCGCGACCAGCGAGATCACGACGATCGCGAACAGCACAGCGAATGTGATGCTTGCGTTGACCAGAAGCTCTCTGAGGTAGTATCGGTGCAGACGCCACATCGCCGCCGCCATGGTTCCGCAAGGACTCGCACCGGGCAACGATCCGTTGCCTCAATCCGTAGCGATCCACGCACCGCATTGCCGCGGCGTCGTGGCAGGCCCCTTCGCGAACTCGCTCCGCCCCCTGTTCGATGCGCTGCCGGCGACGGGCTCAATGCTGGAAGTCAAGCGGAGCACCGTGCGCACCGTGCTCCGCGGCGAGATCGGCGGCGTCGATGTGCACCTCAAGCTCTATCGCTCCGTAACTCTGTCTGACCGAGCGCGCGACGCGTTGCGCGGCGACCGAGGCACTCACGAAGCCAAGAACTTGATCCGCGCCGCGCACCTGGACCTGCCGGTCGCGCAACCGATCGCGTGTGGATCGCTCGTCGACGCGGAGACGGGATCGCGCAGCTTCTTGGTCACGCGCACGATCCAAGGCGCGCGGCCGTTCGCATTCGACATGAGCGAAGAGACGCTCGAGCACACCGGCCGCCTGCTACGGCGCATGCACGATCGCGGCTTCCTGCCGGGCGACCTGCACTGCGGCAACGTCGTCACCGACGAGCGCGGGCTCCCGTGGCTGCTCGACCTCAACTCCGTGCGCCAAGGCGGAGAACCGGACCTCGCGCGACGCGCGGCGGCGCTCGCCTACTTCTGCCAACCGCTCGATGGCGGGCCGCTCGATCCACAGGCGCAACCGCTGCTGCTCGCATACCTGGCGGCGGGCCGCGATCTGCCTCGCGAGTTTGCGGCAGAATGCGCCAAGGCGGCGCGGCTCGTTCGTCATCGCGCGCTTTCGTCGTTCCATCGCCGTTGGTCGCGCGATTGCCGCCACACGTCGATGCCGAAGAAGCGGCGCGGCGAGTTCCGCTGGCACCTTCACCTCGTCGAGGACTCCGCGGATCGCGCGCCGTTGCACGACGCGTGTCGCGCGTTCGCGGCATCGCCAGGGGCGCCCGACAAGACCGGACGCCGCGGCTCGGTGTGGCTGTTGCCGGACATCGCCGCAAAGCAGCGTGGGCAAGGCGATGCGCGCAGCATCTTCCAAGCGATGTATTGGCTGCTGTTCGCGGGCGTCGGACAACCTGAGCCCGTGGCGCTCGCGACGAAGCACGACCTCGCCTACGTGTTCGCTCGCCGCGTGCCGTCGCGGTCGATTGCGGACGAACTCGCAGCGGGCTCGCTGCGCGGCAGAGAACTACTCGCCGCGGCGCGCTCGTTCGGACGATCGGTCGGCAGGCTGCACGCGCACGGCCTGCGCAATCGCGACATGAAGTTCGAGAACCTGCTGCGCGAGCCCGTGACCGGCGCCGTGCTGATGGCGGATCTCGACGGCGTGCGGCGCAAGGACTGCGACGACACGCGCGGGCAAGGCATGGACCTCGGTCGCGTGCTCGCCGCGTTTGCCGCTGCGGGGCGGCCAGGCGGCAGCGCCGTGGTGTTCGCGTTCGTTCGCTCCTACCTGCGCGCACGGCAACGGCTGCTGCAACCGGCAGAGACGCAGAAGATCTGGAAGACCGCGGAGAAGCGGGCGCGCGAATGGGCGAGCGCACATCCCGACGCCGGCGCGGCAATGCGTTGATCCCGCCCGAGGCCCACCGATGCACGTGCTCCGCAGCGCCGTTCTCGCAGCAGTAGCGCTGCCCCTCGCCGCGCAAACGCCAGCCGACAGCATCCTCGTGCTCGAGGACGTGCCCGTGCAGCAAGGCAACACGCCGCCAGCCTTTCGGCTCGTGGATGTGCTTGGCCGCGGATCCTCGACGGTGCGCAACCAGACCGTGTTCTCGCCGCGAACGGCAGCAGCCGTCGATCCGACGGACGCAAGCCGCGTGTTCTACGAGACGAGCGCGTCTTCGCTCGGCGGCACGTGGAGCACCACGATCCGCGGCCTCGCGCAGTTTGGCGTGAACACCTGGGGCACGCTCGGGCGCGATGCGTCTACGCGCGTCGAGGCAGGCGCCACGCAGGTCTTCACGCTGCGCAATGGCCAACTCTGGGCCGTGCCCAAGTCGGGCGGCGTCAACACG
>CAIYFF010000458.1 GCA_903925435.1 uncultured Planctomycetota bacterium
AGAACGTGCGCGAACTCGGCAACGCGACGATCAGCAACGCCTCTGACGCAGCATTCACGAACGCGCCCAACTCGTATGCGCGCGTCAATGCGAACACCAACGGCGCGCTCACGCTCGCCGCGGCGGCGACGTTCTCGGCGGGCGCTTCCGTCGAGCTCGCCGACAACGGAACGGCGCTGACCGCGCCGACCGTCGCGGGCACGAGCGTCGTGCTCAGCGCCAACCCAACGCTGCGCCGCGTTCCGGCAGCGCTGGCTGCGTATCCCTCGACCTCGATCGTCGACAACTTCTCGCTCGCGCTCGGATCGACGGCGATCGCCGCAGGCATGAAGGAACAGGGCGCTTCCGACGTCGACGCGGGCCCCATCGGCTCGCCGATCGGCGACACGCCGGGACTGTCGGATCCGATCGCCAGCGACCTGCTGTGGATCGAACGCGTCACGCCGGCGCCGTCGGTGACCCTCGGCTCGTCGCAGAGCGTCATCATCCGCTTCAACTCGTCGCTGACTTCTGTGTCGGTGACTTCTACGCGCATGCGCGTGATCTCCGGCGCGAGCGCGGTGGTCGCAGCGGGCATCAGCGTCGTCGGCAACACGATCACGTTGACGCCTCCGGGCGGCGGCTGGCCTGCGGGCGCGCTGCGCCTCGAACTGCACCGCGCGATCGCCGCTGGCACGGCGACGATCTCGCACCCGACGATTTACCCGCTGCGCTGAGCTGTCGCGCGCCATGGCGCAACGGGGCTACCCGCTGCGCTGAGCTGTCGCGCGCCATGGCGCAACGGGGCAACCCGCTGAGCTGTCGCGCGCGATGGCGCAACGGGGGCAGGCCGCTATCCTGCCCGCCCCCATGGCCGCACCCGCTGCGTCGATCGACCCCGTCGCCCTTCCCCAGGGCTTCTCCGCCAACGCGCTCCACTGCGGGCTCCGCAAGGACCCGACGCACGCCGACCTCGGCTTGTTGCTGTCGGCGAGCGCGCAGCCCGCGGCCGCAGTGTTCACGACGAACCGTCTCACCGGCGCGCACATCCACGTGTGCCGCGACCATCTGCAGAAGAGCGGCGGCCTCGTGCGCGCGATCCTCGTCAACGCGCGCAACGCCAACTGCGCGACTGGCGAGCAAGGCATTCAGGACGCGCGCGAATGCTGCGCTGCGCTCGCAGAACGGATTGGCTGCCCTGTCGAGCAAGTGCTGATGGCGAGCACTGGGCCGATCGGCGCGCCGCTGCCCAAGCAGAAGATCCTCGCGAAGCTCGACGACTTGCTCCGTGGCGCCAGCCCAGGCAAGGCGCATGAGTTCGCGCGCGCGATCATGACGACGGACACGTTCCCGAAGGCGCGCACGGCGACGTTCGCAGGCAAGGACGGCAGTGAGCGCCGCGCCACCGGCTTCAGCAAGGGCGCGGGCATGATCCATCCCAACATGGCGACGATGCTCGCGTTCACGGTCGCCGATGCGAACGTGCCCGGCGCCGACATCGCAGCGATGTGCAAGCGCATCGCGGATCGCAGCTACCACCGCGTGACCATCGATGGCGACACGTCGCCGAACGACACCTTCGTGGTCTGGGGCGGCGGCGCCGCTGCGGATGCGAACGTGTTCGAGACCGCGGTCACGAAGCTGAGCCAAGACCTCGCGCGCCTCATCGCCAAGGATGGCGAGGGACTCACGCGCTTGATCACCGTGCAGGTGCGCGGCGCTGCGAACGAGGACGAAGCCAACCACGTCGGCCGCACGATCGGCACGAGCCCGCTCGTGAAGACCGCGGTCGCAGGCCTCGACCCCAACTGGGGCCGCATCCTCTCCGCCGCTGGTCGCGCCGGCGTTCCGTTCGACGCCGAGAAGGCGCGCGTCTGGGTCGGCGACGCCGAGGTCTACCACCTTGGAGTCCCGCATCCCGAGCGCGAGAAGGCGGCGCATGACCACCTCGTGAAGAACGAAGAAGTCATCCTCGGCGTCGACCTCGGCCGCGGCACTGCGAGCGCAGACATCTGGACGTGCGACCTGACGAAGGACTACGTGCAGATCAACGCGGACTACCGCTCGTAACGAACGCAACCGACGCGCGACGCGCGCGAGTGGGCTACTGCTCGCGCTTCTTCTGATCCAACCGCTCGCGATACACGCTCGGCAGCGGCGCGTCCTTGTCGCTCCACCACTCGCGATGGTCGGCGGCATCCGTCGCCACGTTGGCGACCCAACCGATGCGCGCATCGGGCACGCTGTCGCAGTAGGGCAGATACGGCTTGATGTCGAGGATCGGCGTGCCATCGAGGATGTCGTGGTCGCCGACCATCAACACGCGCTTCTCGATGCGCACCAATCGCACGCACGAGAGCCCGATCGGATTGGGCCGCGCCGGCGACCTCGTCGCCAACACGCCGCGCTTCTCCGAGTCTCGCGGCGGTTGCACCTTGCTGTTCCATCCGCGCGTGCGATCGCACACGAACAGCACCCACACGTGCGAGAAGCCTTCGAGGTCGTGCAGCGCGTTCTGCAAGCCTTGCGCGATGTGGATCTCGCCGCGCACCATCGGCTCTTCGGATGCTGGCTCGACGCGCGGTTGGCGCGGAGCCTCGTGGTGCACGACGAGCGACGAACGCATGACCCCGATCGGCCGCAGCGCGAGGTCGAGCGCTGGCGCAAACTCGTGCGGCTTGCTCACCGCGGCGCAGCAGCCTTCTTCGGCATCTGCAGTTTGATCTTGGTGCCCGGCTTGAGCCTGCGCGTGTCGCGCTCGCTCCAGCCGTTCCACTTCATGATGTCCTTGAAGCGCTTCGCGGTGCCGAGGTGCTTCGAAGCCACATCCATCAACGTCTCGCTGGCGCCCAATTCGACGACCACGACGTCGAACGCGTCATCGCCAGACTCGGGCTTCGGATCGGGCTTGGGTTCGGGCTGCGGCTCCGTCTTCGGCTGGGTCTCGCCCTTCGCTCCCGAGTCTTCTTGGCTGCCCTTCGCAATCGGCTCCGACTTGGCGCCGCGCCCATCCTCGCCACCGTTGCCGGCCTGTGGCTTCTGCTCGATGTGCGGGGCCGGCTGCAGGATCGGCTGCGGCGCGGGCAACAACTCGACTCCGGACTTCAGCAGCATGCGCGACAACGACGCGCCTGCGCCGCCGAGTTCGAGCACGAGTTCGCCATCGCCCATGAGCCGCTGCGGCGAACGCTGAGCGCACGACGCGAGCACCAAGAGCAACACACCACCGGGGAGCCACAACCGCATCCGCGCATCATTCCCAACCGCAGTCGCCGCGGCAACGATCGACGCATCGGCGCTGCAGCCGACCTTGCGCGCATAGTCGGGATGAAGGACAACTCGCGCCCGATTCATGCGCGCGCTGCTGCTCCACCTCCTGCCCAAGGTCCTGTTCTCGCGGGCGACCGGCGCGCTCTGCTCGCTGCCCCTGCCGCGCGCGCTGCGCACGCCGTTCTTCTCCTGGTTCGCGCGCCGCTACGGCGCGGACCTGGCGCAGATCGGCGACCCGCTCGATTCGTATCGCAGCATGCAGGCCTTCTTCCAACGCGCGCTGCGGGAAGGCGCGCGTCCGGTCGGCAACGCACCACTCGTGTGGCCGAGCGACGGCCGCATCGTCACGAGCGGCCCGGTGCGCAACGGGCGCATCGAACAGGTGAAGGGCCGCGACTACGCGCTGGCGGACCTGCTGGGCGACCGCGACCTCGCCGCCGCGCTCGAAGGCGGCTCCCAGGCGACGGTCTACCTCGCGCCCGGCGACTACCACCGAGTGCACTCGCCGTTTGCCGCGCGAGTGACCAACGTGAAGGCGCTGCCGGGCACGCTGTTTCCGGTCAATCCGCCTGCGGTTGCATGCATCCGCGACCTGTTTGCGCGCAACAGTCGCCACGTGTTCGACTGCACGCTCGAGGACGGACGTCGCGCGGCAGTCGTGATGGTCGGCGCATTCAACGTCGGCGGAACGTCCGTCACCGCGCAGACAGGCTCGCAGGTGGCGCGCGGCGGCGAACTCGGCCGATTCGGCTTTGGCTCCACGGCCGTCGCAATCGTGGGCCCGGGCGGGCCCACGTTCCGGCCGGAGCAACCCGGCGCGCGCGTGTGGATGGGCGGCGCCGCGTCGTGACGCAGCGCGCGCGGATCAGCTGCCGGCCGCGCGCATCGCGAGCTTGACCTCGTCGCCGATGCGGCCCTTGTGGCGCTTGTGCAGGTGCGCGAGCAAGTCTTGGCCAAAGCGTCGGTCCGAGCCAACCGTCTGCGCGAAGTAGCTGCCGAGCTTCAGCTGCTGCTCTGCGGGCAGCGACGAGTCCTTCTTGATGCGCTCGAGCAGGGGGAACCCATCGCGCAAGAGCGCCAGGAAGAAGCCCATCGCCGCGTTGCCCGGCGTCGCCGCCTCGCCGCCCGGTCGCATCGCGTCTTGCAACAGGCGCGTGACCGCGAGTTGGTAGCGACCTTCGTTGTCGAGCATGTTCTTCGACGCAAGGCGCGCGAGAACGTGCAGCGCCTCGGGGTAGCGCTTCTGCTTGCGCCACCGCAATGCGCGCTCGGCAAACATCGGCACGAGCTTGTCGCCGAGCGCCGCGATCGCGACGTCTGCGAGGTGATCGGCGATCAAAGGACGCTGCGGCAGCAGCTTCATGGCACGCTCGGCCGCGGCCTTTGCGGTCTTGGGCTGGATGTGCGGAGCCAAACGCAGCAGCACTGCGCCGACGCGGCCAGCCTCGACCGGCTCGCGCGCGAGCAACAGCAGCTTGAGCATCGGCTCGACGGCGTGCTTGCTCGTCGCGAGCAAATCTTCTGCCGCCGCACGGAAGCGCTCGTCGGTGTGGTCGCGCAGCTTCAGCGCGATCCGGACTGCTTCGGCCGATCCGCTTGCGCGCAATGCACGCAGCGCAAAGAGCCGCTGCTCTGGACTGCGCGCGGCGAGCATCTTCTCCAGTTGCTCGTCGAGGCCTTCGGGCAGCGACTGCAGCGAAGCCAGCAGTTCGCGCACGGCATCGTGCACGGACTGCTGCGCAGCATCGTCGAGCACGGCGAGGAAGACCTTCGCTTGCGCAGTCGTAAGTTCTTGCCCGCGCAGCGCACGCAGTGCCTCAATGCGCACTGGCAACGGCGACTTGTCGCCCGTGTGCTGCAACAGCATCGCCTTCGCAGAAGCCACGTCGACCACCGCGAGCGAGCCGATCAGATTGGCGAGGCATGCATCGGCGAGCGGCTCGCGCATGGCCGCGGTGAGCGCGTCGCGCAGCGCCTTCTTGGCTACATCCGGGAGCTTCGGCCCCGCCTCTACCAGGAGTTCCTTGGTTGCGGCCGAGACCTCTGGGGTCGCGAGCGCGCGCACGAAAGGCGCCACACAGTCCTTCTGCATGCTGCGCGCCAGAACGTGCAACAACCGCAACCGCCGGTCCGGCGGCGCCGTATCGATCGACTCGAGGATCGGGCCATGCGCCGCAGCCGATGCCTCGTTGAGCAGGTGCGACAACTGGTCGTTCCATCCCTCGTGCTCCACCAGCGCGCGCACCAACACACGATAGGCATCCGCCGTGCCGATGTGCGCGAGCGCCTCAAGTGCAAAGCGGCCTTGCACATGAGACCGCTGGATCGAGGCTGCGAGCGACTTGATGACCGCCGGCTCCTTCACCCGAAGCTCTCCAAGGACCTGCGCGGCCGCGACCTGCAGGTCGGCGCGCCCGGCATCCAACATGGCGACGATTGCCTTTACGGTATCGTTCATTCGCAATGACCTCTGGCAGAGAACTGACGCCTACGAGCAGGGAAGCGCGCGGCGATGAATGTGGCGGATTATGGCAAGGCCTAATGGACCCGCCAAGACCGAGCCCTAATGCGGCAAAGAAACCACAGGATGTTTGCAGTCCCCTCATGTGGTGGCCGGAAATCGAGTTGCGATGAGCAGTAAGGAAGGGGCGCCACCTCCCAAACAGGCATAGCCGCCAGCCGGAGCCCTACTTCCACATGCCTGGGGCTTGCCCCGCCATTGCCCGGCCCCGCCGCAACCCTACTCTGCCGCGCCTTGCGCCTTCTTCTCGTAGCCCCGTTCTTGCCGGACGTCCGCGCCTCGCATGGCGGCGGCAACTACCTGGGCGCGCTGTGCCAGGCACTGGGGGCGAAGACAGAACTTGCGCTCGCAGCGCAGCTTCGGCCCGACGAGGAGCAGTCGCTGTCGGCGCGCGGCTTGTCACCCTTCATGCGCGCATGGACCGTGCCCGCGGCTGCTCGGCCGACCGGCCTCGCCCGCGGCCTGCATCAAGTCCGCATGCTGGCGCGGTGGGGACTCGCCGGCGAGCCACTCGTCGCCGCCAAGTTCGGCACTGCCGCCATGCGCGAGAACGTGCGCCGCGCCGTGGCCGAGTTTCGCCCCGACGCCGTGCTGCTTGAGTTGGCGCAATCGGCCCAGTTCGTCCGCGACCTCGCCGGCACGCCGTGCATCCTGACCGACCACGAGGCGGGCGTGCCCGCCAACACGCGAACCGGCCTCGGCGCGTTCGCGGACCGTC
>CAIYFF010000459.1 GCA_903925435.1 uncultured Planctomycetota bacterium
CGTTCTCGCTGACGTAGCCCGCACCCATGATCGTGAGGTTGCCCCATTCGTTCGCCGTGGCGCGCCACGTGCCCGTCTTCGGGTTGCCGCCGACCCACGTCGCACGGTCCGCCGCCGACGTGAAGATCACCGGCTTGAACTGGTTGCCGTTCACGAAGATCTGCGCGCCGCGGCACACCGCGAGGCTGCCGAGGCTGGAGCATGCGACGACCGTGCCCGGCTCGATCGTGAGCGAGGCGCCCGGCAGCACGTAGATCTGCTGCTGGATGTCGTAGACGTTGTTGGCCGTCCAGGTCGTGGACGTCGAGATGTTGGAGTTGACGACGACCTGCGCGTTCACGAGGCCGGCGAAGGCGACCGCGGCGCAAGCGGCTTGGAGAATGGTCTTCATGATGGAAGTGGGCAGTCGGAGGGTGAAGGAGGGGAGGTCTTGAGGCCTTGCGGCCCTTGATCGAACGCGGATCAGTTTGGGATCCGCATGTGCAGGTGCGGTTAAGGGCAAAAGGAGCGTTCGCGAGATCGCACACGCTCCAGCGAACGTCATTGACCGACGATCGGAGCGTTGTTGACGGTGCCGCTGCTGAGCACGCCGGACACGCCGAACGCGGTGATCGCGACTGGGCCGACGCCGCGGGCAAACGTCATCTCGATGGCGCCGCTGCGCGCCGAGCCGTTCGTGGACAGCGACTCCATCTCCCAACGGATTCGGACCACATCCTGGAAGCGGCCCACGCCGGTTTGCACAGGGTCGGAGCCGGTCGGCAACACCTGCAGCGCTTCCGTGCCTGCCGACGAGGCGCCCGTCGATCCATACGGCTCGTAAACGAGAGCAGGCAGAACGGCGATCATTCGCTGACCGAGAGTGACCTCAGCAGGCAAGAACAAGCTGAGGTCGTGCAGTTGCTGATAGTCCGTTCCGCCGTTGGTCGAGAACTCGCCCACGACTTCCGTCGGGCCATATGCAAATGGCGGCGCATCGATGCGGCGCAGGTAGAAGCCGAGGTTCTCGTTGGGCGACGAGACGGTGAACTTGAAGACCTCCGCGCCCTGCAAGTTGGGCTCGGCGGACGTGCGCTCCATCGTGGCAACGAGGCCGTTGTTGAAGTTCCAGCGATTGCCGTGATGCAGCGGCAACATCCCTGGCGTCGACCCAAACAACCCCGTCGGGTTCGTGTTGACCCATCCGAGCAAACGCTCCGCAACCATGTAGCGCGCGGGGAAGTTGAGCGTCTGAAACATCGCGCGGCCCGTGTCCGGCTCCGTCACGCCCGCGACTTCGAGCACGCGGCCCGAGGCTTCGCGCGCGAGCACCACGACGGAACGCGTTTGGCGATTGAAGTCGAACGGCAGCGTCACCGTGACAGGGCGATCGAACTCCAACGACTGCGGGCCGAGCACGATGCCACGGCTCAGGTTGGCGAAACCGGGCTGAATGAAGCCAAACTCCTGCGCAACCGAGATCTGCACCGGAGCAGCCGTAGCACCTGGCGGCACTTCGACACGGAGACCGGCGAGCTCGCCAGTCGTCATCTCCAACACGCCGCCAACGGCGCCAATCTGTTGGCTGCCGACCGTGGGAGAACCGCCACCACCGCCGCCAGAACACGCGGCGACCACGAGGAACAGCATCGAGACGACGAACGGTGCAAAACGCATGTGCGGAATGCTGGTTCGCCCGCACCAAGCTTCCGTGAGTCGAATGTGAAGGATCTGCGCAGACGCGATACGGCGCGCGGCAAGCGCTCCTGAGCGGCCGGTCCCGACGGCGGGACCGGCGCGCAGGTCACTTCGTCGGCGGATCGACTTCGCGGAGGACGGCTCCGTCCTTTTCGCTGAGCACGAGCAACGAGAAGCGAACCGGCCTGCTGCCGCCCTTCTCGGTCACGGAAGCGTAGTCAAAGCGCCCGCGCAAGTCCGTGTAGCCATCCTTGTGGAACTGCACGCGCCCGTCCTCTCCGCGCGCGTAGCACTTGACGTAGACCGCGGGCATCGCGACGCCAGCCTTGGAGCGCACCTCTACTTGGCCATACGACGCGGCGACCTGCACGTTCATCGCGCTCGACAGGCTTTGCGCACGACGGACGATGCCGTTCGCACGCGCCTCGACCACCACGTTGCCCTGCGCGAACTCAGCGGGCAACGGCGCCTTGGTCTCCTGCAACGCGGGGTCGATCGCGACAAAGTCGACGCGCATCGGCTCCACCCACCCGGCGGCGACGAGGCCCTGCTGCGCAAAGGGGCTCGCGCTGAATGCCGCCTCGATGTCGAGGCGGTGGTAGCGCAATTCGACGCGCGCGACGTTCTTGCAAGCAAGCACCGCTTGCCCGGCTTCGACCGTGAGATCGAGTTGCGGCTCCGTCGCCGCGAGCTGCGTCTGCTGCGATGCGAGATCACGCGGATCGCCAGAAGCGATCGCCGCGCCATCCGCTTCATCCGCCTGCTGCAACACGGCGCGGAACTTCGCGCGCCAGCGCTCGACCGGATGGTCCGCATAGGGCTTCGCGATCGCGCGCGCCCCTGCGACATCGGCGCGGCCGAACGCAAACCACGCGGCGAGGTAGTCGCGCTGGAGCTTGGTGTCGACCGCCGCCGCATCGACGCGCTCGAACGCAGCCATCGCTTCGTCGATGCGGCCCTGCAGCATCAGGTAGTAGGACACTTCGAGCATCGAAGCCGAGTCGAGCGCGGGCCTCTTGCACAAGCCGTCGACGAACGCGATCCACTGACGTTCGAGCTCAGGGTTCTGGATCTTCTGCCACGCGCCGATGCGGTGAGCGCGCGCGTGGATCAAGGGATCGAACTCCAAGTGCTCGTAGGCGCGACGCTCGACAGGATCGATGTCGAGCAGCGGCGATCGCAGATAGCCGCGAACGGACCGCGCGACGTCCTCGCGCCGCCCGAGGAACTCACGCATCACTGCGCGGTCGCCGTGCAGCAACGAGAACGACCACACCGTTGGATCGAAGCACATGCGCGAACGCAGCAACTCGACGACGCGCCGGAACGCCTCCTTGTCGCGCAAACGCCACGCGATGCGCGACAGGTCGACGCGCAGCAAGTTGTGCTCCGACATCCACGCAAGCAGCTCATCGAGGCTGCTCAACTGCGACACGTGCTCCCACGACTTGGTGTCCACCACCGTCGGGGTCGCAACCACCTTGCGCACTGCGGCGTCCGCAGCGCCCGCGAGCGCGCCGTCCTGGCTCACATGCGGCGGGTAGTGCGCGAAGTCGCCGACGGCAGGGAAGTAGAACAGGTACTCCATCGTGCGCGTGCCGAATGCATCGAGCGCAACCGGAGCGCTCCAAGCCGATGGCCCGCCGTGCAGCGGCATCGCGCCTGCGGGCACCTGCAGCAGCAGCGACAACCGCCGCGGCGCATCGGTCGGATTCGTCAGCACGACTTGGCATCCGTAGGCAACACCGGTGAGGAACTCGCCCGCCACGTTCTTTTGCCGCTGCTGCGCGCCGTCGTAGGCGTAGCGATCATCAAGGCGGAAACACGCCTGTCGGATCAACACCGGATCGATGCCGGCGCGTTGCTGCGCGGGCAGCATCTCGCTGCGCGCCAGCAGCATCCCGGACTTTGGCTGCAACGTCAGCGACGAGCCGTCGCGAGTGGCGGTCGGCGCCTCTGCCGCAAACGGCAGGTCGCTCACCGCGAGCGCGAGCATCGCTTCCGTGAAGGTGCCGCTGGCCGACGCAAGGTGCGCGGACACGAAGGGAACGCCCGACGATGCGGCGAAGTCGCGCCAGAACGCATTCGCGGCGATCACGTCGGGCGACTGGGATGCGACAGGAGTCCGCCAGTAGGCCTGCTCCGCGAAAATGCGCGTCGCATCCGGCTCGCGGAACAACGCACGAGCAAAGCTGCGCTCCTTGAGGTCCTTCTCGTCGCTCAGTTTCCGTTGCGCGACGGACTTCTCCGCATCGCGCAACTCGGGCATGTCGGACTTTGCTTCCGCGAGTTCTGCAGCAACCTCATTGGGAGCCGGAGCTGGCGGGCCGCCCGGCCCCGCAGTCGCCGGCCCACCGGCGGTCGGGGCGCCCGGCTCCGCCAGGCCCCTGCCGCCGCCCGCGCGAGGGACTCCAGCGTACTCGCGGAGCTCTGCTGCTTTGCCTTTCGTCTCAGCGCGTGCGTTGCGGTCGTCCCACCCGCCTGCGTCCATGTCGAACTGAAGCTTGGCCAACCCCTCGGAGCCGGACTCGAGGTCGCCAGCACGCAATGCGGCAAGGAACAGCGACCGTTGGCGATCGAGGTCGACGGGCAACACATCCGCGCGCTCGGCAACGAAGCGGCGCAGCGCCTCTTGCTGTCCAGGCATGCGCTGCAGCAACAGGATCTGCTCGACGAGATTGAGGCGCGCAAAGCGCTGCGGCTCGAGCCAATCGCTGACATCGCTGCCGAGCATCCACTCATCGAGGAACTCGCGATGCGCCTTGTTGGCGAGATATGGCCGCAACACGGCGTCGAACCACGCGCGGTCCTTGAAGTAGACGAACAGATGCAACTCGTGGCACGCGTGCTCGCGATAGAGCGCACGGCGCTCGTCATCGCCGATCTCGTTCCAGCGCGTGACGAACGCGAACTTCGCCAGATCCGCGGCGCCCGACACCGAGCTGAGCAGCTTGTGCGCGTCAGCGATCGTCGCATACGGACGCAACTTGCTCGTCGTGACGTCGGCGATGCGAGCAGACTCGCCTGCGCGGACGAACTCGATGCGCTCCTGCTCCGCCATCGGCGTCGCAGCATCGAATGCGCGCGCAAGGCGAAGGTCCTTCGCCGCCAGTTCCTTCCGCGGCAGCGCGATCGTGCGAACGACCGCGCCATCTTCGGAGACCGCGACGGCGGAGATCATCTGGCCCGATCCGAGCAACTTGCGCGCGACGCGCACCACGCCGTCTTGGTCAGGCCGCACGTTGGCGACGATTCCTGCTTGTGCTCCGAGGAAGTCGAGCGCTGCGTAGGCGTGAGGGTTGGCCTCGCTCGCCTCCGAACTCGGAGCGCTTTCTGGCTTCTGGTTCGCGACGCCGCCAGCGCGTCCGCCATAGCCGCCACCTTTGCCCCCGCCGATGCGACCAGCGTCCGCGGATTGCTCCAAGGCCCACGGATTCAGCAACAGGCTCGGTTGCGGCAGCATGTTGCCCGCTCGCTTGCTCGCGTAGCGGCGCTCCAGCACGTAGCGCAACTCGTCGGAGACTTGCCTCCCTTGCTGGTAATCGCATTCGCTTGCGTCGAACCCGATCCGCGCCGACGACGGGTTGAGGCGCGGCAGCGACAGCGCGAGCGGCGAGAACGCAGTCTGGTAGCGGCTTGCGAACACATGCACACGCACATCGGGAGCCACAGCGTGGAGCCGCACCGTGACCTCGTCGTCGGTGGCTTCCATTGCGCGAATGGCGAGCTGCGAGCGGCCTTCGCTGCGCAGCGCACGCGTGGGCGACACGAACCACGACCCATGCGCGACGCCCGCCGTCACCGCCACCGCGATGCGCGCATCGAGCATCGGCAAGCACAGCTCGTAGTCGCCGGGCAGAAGCGAGCGCAGCTCCAATACGCCGTCGACCATCGCAAGCGACGCAGCCGCGTCGACCGCGCGACATCCGCCGCGCAATTCGTAGAGCGTCGGCGACGAGGCTGACGTCGAATCCGCGCCATGGAGCGGCAAGCGCAACGTCTCGCCAGCGACTCCATGCATGCGCCGTGGAATCGCAATCCGATCGCGAATCGTCCAACTGCCGCTCGTCGAAGAATGCACCGAGGCGTTGACCGCATCGACGCCATCGAGCCGGCCCAGCGCGATGC
>CAIYFF010000460.1 GCA_903925435.1 uncultured Planctomycetota bacterium
CACCGCGGCGCATTCGCGCTCGGCGCCGTCGCGATCGGATCCGTTGCGATGCGCAAGCGCGCGCACTGCCGCCATGCCGACTTCGGCGAGTGGCAACAGCCCGATCACGTCGTCGCGTTCCTTGCCTTCGTGCCAATACATGTTCTCAGCAGCGAGCGTGCGCAGCGTGGCGATGCTGGAGCGATGCCGCGGCCGCTTCTCCATCGCCGCCAACTCGCGCTTCATCAATCGCCTCGCTTTCGTGCCGCGCGGGCGGAACCCGAGCTTTTGGTAGAACCACCACGCTCCGCTCTGCAGCGCCTCGTCGTTGTCATCGCCGAGTTGGTACGGATAGATCGTGAACGAATCGGCGCCAAACAACGCGCTCACCGTCGCGAGCACGCGACCATAGATCCATGCCGCTTCGCCGCCGCGGAACGCTTCGAACACGTTGTAGGCAATCTCCGCCGAGCCGAAGAGCGCGCTGTTGAGCACGTAGCCGATCGGCACGCCGTTCTTCAGCGTCAAGAACGCATACACGGACTCGAGCAACAGGCGTCGCTCCGGCAGAAGGCCGATTGCGACGAACTGCAAGCCGTCCTCCCAGTCGACGATGCGAACGTCGCGCGGGTCGCCATAGGCAAACGCGTCGAGGTCGCGCTGCCGCGTCAGCATCGCGTCGCGGGCCAACTCGAGATAGCCGGCGCCGAGCGCAGGATCGACTCGACGAATGGCCTTCGGGCGCTGGCGGTTCGCCTTTTGGACGTCCGGCCTCGTGACGCGCAGCGGCTCGCATTGGAACGCGACCTTGCCTTGCGGCGGCGCACAGTCGCGCGTGCGCGACGGCGTTTCTTCGGTCGGATGCAGCGTCATCCACAAGCCGAGCGACTCGAACGCCTTCTCGAACACGAACGGGTCCTTGTGCACTGCCTGCATGCGGCGCGTGACGTAGGCGCCGTCCGCTACGAGCGGCCCCTTCTGCGCGTCGATCCACTCGCGCGTCGACAGCGGAAGCTCATCCATCGCGACGGACTCCGACCAACGCGACAGCAGTGGCAGCTGGCGGTCCAGCTCCGCATTCGTGTCGTCGTCCCAACAGATCGTCAGTTGCTCGGGCCAAAGATCGGCAAGCCGCGCAGCGGTTGCGGCAAAGAACGGATACGTGATCGTCGTGCCGGCGATGCCAGTGTCCGCCAGCTGCTTGGCAAAACGGCGGAGGTCGGCGCGGTAGTCGAAGAAGTGCAGCATCCCCACCACCGCGAGCAACACGTCCTCGCTGTCGGGATACGCGTGCAGAAAGCACAGCGCTTCGTGCAGCCGGTGCACCGCCTTTGCGTTGGGCAGGCGAGCGCGCGACAAGCGGTAGAGCAGTTCGAGCTTTCGCTCCGCAGCCTCCGGCGAGAACTCGAACTTCATGCGCTCCAGCGCAGACAGCGACGAAAGGGCTCCGCTCATCAGCCCACGATCGTGCCGCCGCGAGTATGCGCGCGCCATGCTGCGTTCGGCGACGTCTTCGTATCGTTGCGACTCGCTGCTTTTTCGCGATGAGAGCCTCTGCGATCATCCCCGCCCCGATGATCCCACGCGCCATCGCCAATGCGCTCCACGCGCTCGCCGTCGTGCTCGCAGCGAGTCCTGCGATCGCGCAGGAGCCACCCAGCAAAGAGCGCGTCGAGACGTGGCCCGACGGCAAGGTCAAGCTGCGCGTGCCGATCGACGAGGAAGGCCGCGAGGACGGCGTGATGGAGACGTTCGCGGCGAACGGAACCAAGACACTGTCCGCGATGTGGTCGCACGGGCAGAAGAACGGGACCTGGAAGGAGTTTGACGAGCAGGGCAAGAAGGTCCGGTTCCTGAACTACCAGAAGGATCAACTGCACGGCCGCTGCGAGGAGTGGCACAGCGGAGGCGCAGTCCTTTCCGCGGGCAGCTACAAGCTCGGCCTCAAGAACGGGGCATGGACCTTCGAGGACGAGACCGGCATCCGCCGCAAGGTCGCGGACTACAAGGACGACCTGCTGAACGGCGCGGTGAAGATCACCGTCGACGGCAAGCCGTTCTCGAAGCAGACGTGGAAGAACGGAGAGATCGAGGAACTGGACGGCATGCGCCCGTTCCCGACGCCGCGGCTGCAACTGCAGCGCGACCTGCGCGCGATCCTCGAAGCCAAGCCCGCTGCGCTAGACCCGCAGGATCCGATCGCGGCGGAGCGCGCAGCGGCGCTGCGGCGACTGCAGGCGTATCGCGCGCTCGTCGGCGTGCCGTGGCAAGGAATGCAGCTGGTGCCCGAATGGAACGTGCGCTGCGACGCGGCGTCTGAGGTGTGCCGAGCGCTCGGCGGCCTCGACCACACGCCCAAGAAGCCTGACGGCTTCGATGATGCGCGTCACAAGCTCGGCTACGAAGGCGCAAGCCACAGCAACCTCGCGATCAACGGATCTCTCGTTGGCTCAGTCGACAGCTACATGGACGACAGCGACCCGTCCAACATCGCGCGCATCGGACATCGACGCTGGTGCATCAACCCTGCGATGCGCAAGACGGGATTCGGCAGCGCGAGCAACTACCACGCGATGTGGTCGTTCGACGAGAGCGGCGGCGCGCAGAAGGGACTCGAGACCGTCTACTACCCGCCGCGCGGCTACACGCCGGTGGACCTGTTCTCTGCCGATCGCGCGTTCTCGATCTCGATCGTGCGCGGCAAGGCGCCGAAGAAGGACGAACTCAAGGCGTCGATCCGCGAACTCGACGGCGAGTATCTGCCCTCGAGCGGCCCGCTCGAACTCGACTACTGCGACGTGGCGCCCGCGGGCTTTGGCAGCGCGGGCTGCGCGATCTTCCGCGCGCGCGGCATCCGCGTGGAGCCGGGCATGCGCTACCTCGTCGAGGTGAGCTTCGACGGCGGCAAGAGCAACGCGCACGCATACGTCGTCGAGTTCATCGACCCGGCGAGCAAGGACTGAAGCGATGGCGACGTTTGAAGAACTCGATGTTCGCGGAACGCAACTCGGCGAACTGATCCTGCGGCGACGTCGCACGATCACGCTCGGCGACCAGTGGGTCTACGAAGTGAAGCTCGATGGCCGCTTCTTGATGTCGAGCCTCGTCGCGGACAGCGAACGCGAACTCGCGCGCCGCGGCCTTGCTCGCGTTGCTGGCAACTCGCTCGATGTCATGGTCGGCGGCCTCGGCCTCGGCCACACCGCAGACGCTGCGCTGCTGGATCCGCGCGTGCGTTCGCTCGACGTGGTCGAACTGCTGCCCGAGGTCGCGGCGTGGCACGAAAACGGGCTCGTGCCGCTCGGCGAACGCCTGTGCGGCGACGCGCGTTGCCGCATCATCGTCGACGATTGCTTCGAGCGACTGCGGCGCACTCCCGAGCGCCGCTACGACGCGATCCTGATCGACATCGATGACGCGCCAGACGACGTGCTCGGCGACAGCCACGCGAGCTTCTACTCGGAGGACAACTTGCGGCTCGCCAAGCGCTGGCTGAAGGACGACGGCGTGTTCGCGCTGTGGACCAACGTCGCGCACAAGGGCACATACGAAACGCAGCTGAAGCGCGCGTTCGCCACGGTCGAAGTCGAGGACGTCACGTTCGAGAATCCGCTGCTCGAAGATCAAGAAACCAACGCGCTCTACTTCGCGCTCGGGTAGCGGATCAAGCAGGTCGAATCGCAGCGACCGCAACGCGCCGCGCGGCGCCAGACGGCAAGAACCACGTCGCCTCGTCGGGAACGCGGAAGCCAGCAGCGTCGCACGTGAACTGCAGCAGGATCACGTCGCGCCGCAGGTCCTCGTAGTCCCAGAACCGGTCGTTGCTGAGCAGCAGCGCGCGCTGGTCTTGCGCATGCGCGAGCAGCAAAGGGTCCGCCGACGCGCCAACCGGCGCAGCGAGGAACTCAGCGCCCGCAGAATCTGCGCACGCGCGAAGCCTCGTCTCCATGTCGGGGCCGAGCCGCCGCAACGTGGCTGCGTCGAAGAAGACCGCGATCGGCAACGACGGCCCGAACGCGCGACACCACGACAAGGCTTGCTCGAGCCGCCGCTCTGCGCCGTGGATGGAACTCGCAGTCACGTTGCTGCCATCCATCGCGATCGCACGCGGCGGCGGCGGCGGTTCGGGCTCCGGCTTCTTGCGACGAACGCCCATCGTCAGCGACCGCCTTCGCGCACAACGCGCGCGGTTGCCGCCGTCCAGACGAGCGCTGCGGGCACGAGTTGGAACAGCACGCGCAACTGCGACGTCGCGAGATGGAACGACAGCACGAGGTAGCTGCCGACGTAGATCAGGTGCAACACGACGACTGCGCCAACCAACATGAGGGTCGGCGCAAACAGCGCGCGAGACAGCGCGGCACGACGCAAGAACAGCAGCGCGAGGAACGGCAACGCGAGCGCGAAGTGCAATCGCTTCGGATCGCACAACGCAGATGCCATGGCATCGAGCACGGGGATCATGCGATCGGCGAACTGCGCCATGAACAGCTCTGGCACCGAGCCACCTTTCCCGCCTTTGCCGAACAGGTCGTTGGAGAGGCCAAACCAGCGGTTCCACGCGAACTGACACGCAAACAGGGCGAGTGGCAACGCGATCCACGCCACGCGCGCATCGACGCGGGGCAACGCGCGCCGCCGGATCACGACCGCCGCGGCAAACGCAGCGCATGCGATCGCGAGATACAGCAACGCCTCGTTCTTGCTCCACAGCGCGAACGCGCAACCCATGGCCGCCATCGCGCGATGCGCGCGCCGCGGCGTGTCATGCTCGCGCAACCACGCGTCGAGGCCGATGACGAGGCCGAGCCCCACCATGCCGTCGGCATACGCGGCCGTCGTCATGTGCAGCCATTCGGGCTCGAGCGCGATCGCAAGCGCCGCGGCGGCAGCCCACCCATCGCCTGCGCATCGGCGCACTCCAGCTGCCACCGCAAGCGGCACGCAAAGCCCGCACAACATCACGAGCCAACGGCTCTCGAAGTGCACGACGCCGTCGCAGGCTGCGTAGATCCACGCCTGCAACAACGGGTTGAGCAGCGGATAGTCGGGATGCGGCGTGAACTGCTGCGCAGCGGCGAACTCGCCACGCGGCCAGTCGAGCAACAGCGATTTGGCCTTGGTTGCCCACAGGTTCGCTTCGTCGCCGAGCAAGCATGGGAGCCCCGACGCCTTGGCGAAGTGCGCGCAGAACAGCACGACTACGAAGGCGAGCGCGATGCGCAGCGGCCATGTGATGCGCGGCGCCGCAGGGGACGCTTCCACATCGACTGCCCGTCGTGCCGCAAACCACAACGCTGCGAGCGCAGGCATCGGCATGACAAACCACGCCGACGCCGGCACGGACAGCACGACCGCGATCCACAGCGACGCCGCGAGCAAAAAGCAGCCGCACGGCCAAGCCCATGCAAACCACGACAGCGGGTCGTCGCGCAGACGGACGCGGCAGATGCGCAAGAACGCAGCGCCTAGCGCAAGCGGCGCGAGCAACGCCCATGCGAGCTGCAGCGTCATCGAGGGCCTCCGCGCACGAGCCAGTGCCGCATTCGCACGCCTTCGCCACGTTCGTAGACGAGTTCGCCAGTTGCGATGGGCGAAGGGCCGCCGTCTTGCCGCAAATCCACCACGACCGCGACGCGGCCATCGAGTCCCAGCAACGCCGCATCGAGCTCAGCCGAGCCGATCGCCATGCGAACATCGCGCGGCGTCGGATACAGCAGGTTGCGATAGATCTGCGTTCGCGACTCCAGCATCTCGACGAGCGGCATGCGCACATCAGGCGCGATCGCATCGAGCGGGAAGTAGACGATCACAAGGCCGCGTTCGTCGAGGCGCGCGCGAAGCGATGCTTCCTCTTCTCGAGGGATGCCGGAACCCGAACGCAGGGAAACCTCGTGTCCACGCAGTCCCTCCATCGCCGAAGCGAATGGCTCCGGCAATCGCAAGGCCCACGAGAACGCGAGGAACGGCAACGGAACGCATGCGAGCAGCAGCAACCGCTGACCGCGGCGAGTCGCCGCTGTCGCAGATTCGCTCGCGTGCTTGGTGTGGATGGCCATCGATCGGGGCGCGGAGGATAGCGGAAGACGGGAGCAACCAGGCGAGCTACAACGCGACGATGCGCCGTTCCGCCGCAGCGATTGCATTCCTCTTCGCGTCCACAGCAGCCGCTTTTGCGCAGCAAGGGTCCGCGCGCAGGTTGGCGAACGATCGTCCGCCGAATCTCGTCGTGATCTTCGTCGACGACATGGGCTACGCGGACATCGGCCCATTTGGCTCGAAGACGCCGACGCCGAGCATCGACCGCATCGCCAAGGAGGGCATGCGTTTCACCGACTTCCACGCGAGCAGCGCCGTGTGCTCCGCGTCACGCGCTGCGCTGATGACGGGATGCAGCCACGCGCGCGTCTCGGTGCACGGCGCCTACGGGCCCGATGCGACGCAGGGAATCGCCGCGTCCGAGACGACGCTCGCCGAGATCTGCAAGCAGAAGGGCTATGCCACCGCGTGCTTCGGCAAGTGGCACCTCGGTCTCCATCCCAAGTTCTTGCCGCTGCAACATGGCTTCGACGAGTACTTCGGCCTGCCCTACAGCAACGACATGTGGCCGTCGCATCCGGACTACGCGAACCTGCCCAAGGATGCCGCCGCGAAGAAGAAGGGCTATCCGACGCTTCCGCTGATCGACGGCAACGAAGTCGTGGATCCCGAAGTGACGGCAGAGGACCAGAAGGAACTCACGCGTCGCTACACGGACCGCGCGGTCGACTTCATCCGCCACAACATGGCGAAGTCGTTCTTCCTCTACGTGCCGCACACGATGGCACACGTGCCGTTGTTTGCGTCGAAGGAGTTCGAGGGCAGCACCAAGAAGGGCCTCTATGCCGACGTCGTAGCGGAGGTCGACGAAAGCGTGCGGCGCATCCTCGAAGCCCTCGACCAGGGCGGGATCGCCAACAACACGCTCGTCGTGTTCACGAGCGACAATGGTCCGTGGCTGTCTTATGGCGACCACGCTGGCTCCGCGGGTCCGTTGCGCGAAGGCAAGGGCACGTCATGGGAAGGCGGCCACCGCGTGCCGTGCGTGATGCGCTGGCCCGCCCGCATCCCTGCGGGCACGACGTGCGACCAGCTCGCGATCACCTACGACCTGTTGCCGACCTTTGCCGCAACCATCGGCGCGAAGTTGCCCGACCACACGATCGACGGCCGCGACATCAGCAAGCTGATGCGCGGCGAGAAGGGCGCGACGACGCCGCACGAAGCGTTCTACTGCTACTACTCGGGGCAACTGCAGGCCGTGCGCGACCAGCGCTGGAAGCTCGTGTTGCCCCACTCCTATGCGACGCTCGCGGGCGCCAGCGGTGGAACCGGCGGATCCCCTGCGCCCTACCAACGTCGCAAGACGGAACTCGCGCTCTACGACCTCGCGAACGACATCGGCGAAACGAAGGATGTCGCCGCGAAGCACCCAGAGATCGTGGAGCGCCTGTCGCAATGGGCGGAGCGAGCGCGCGAGGATCTCGGCGACTCGATCCAAAAGCGCACGGGCAGCGGAGTGCGGCCCGCGGGCAAGCTCAACGATGGCGACGCGAAGCTCGCGTGGTGACGAACGGCCGATCGATCAGCGCGGCTGGTAGTAGAGATACGACTCGTCGATCACTTGCTGCGTGGCCGGATCGCGCAGCCGAATGGTGAATCGCTGCAGGAAGCCGAGTTCGCTGGCAGCGAGCGGCGGCGTCGCCAGCCAGAGTTGCACGCCTGCGGCCACCGGCGGCAGATCCAGCGGCAACGCCGGAATCCACGGGACCTCCACGCCCGACGCGAGCGCCACGAACGCCTCGATCGTCGTCGGCACGACGGCTGGCACGCGGTTGTCGAACGACCAGTTCAGGTAGATCTCGCCACCGTTCGAGACGCCGAGAATCGAGAGGCCAGACAGCGACGTCGAGATCGGGCGATCGCCGAGCGGCAACCCGATCGCGAACGGCGCAACAAACGGCACGCCGGGCACTGCGATCGGCGCAGCGCGGCTGCCTTGCCGCGGCCGCAGTTCCACGTCTTGCACGCCGAATGGCACGATCGCGGTCATGCGTCCGGTGGCATCCGTGTTGTTGCCAGGCACGACCAGTTCTTCGTGCGTCACAGGATCTCGCACCAGCATCACCGCGCCGTCGAGCGGGGCGCCTGTGCTGTCGAGGATGTCGAGCACGACACTCACGCCTTGCGCGAGCGGCACCGTCCCGATGCTCGCCGCGGCCGCGAGCGAGATCGGCGCGCTGAAGTAGCCAACGAGCCCGGTGGCAACCGGCGGGTCGACGCGCACGCGATACGAGCCGCCCAGCGGCGCCATGATCGAGAACGAGCCGTTCACCGCAGTGTTGTCGTTCGGCGTGAACAGCTTGTGGCCGAGCGCGTCATAGATGTCGATGTCGGCGCCAACGACGGGGCCCGCAGGCCCGGTGAACGTGCCGCTCAAGGCCGCAGCAGGCTGCAGCCCGAGGATGCCCATGTTGACGGGCGCTCCGGCGACAGGCACGCCGAACAGTTGGCGTGCCGCGTAGGCGTTGCCGACCGCGGGCACGAACTCGAAGCGATACAGGCCAAAGGGCAGCACGGCGCTGAACGCCCCGAGGCTGTTGGTCCGCTTGTTGGCGAGCACCATCGGGGTCTCGGTCAACTGGTCCGTGACGACGATCTCGCAGTTCGCGATCGGCAGCGGCGTGGCGCCTGCGCGCGCGACCGTTCCGGTGATCGTGTAGCCCTGCTGGAACGCGATCGTGCCCAGCGCGATTGGACCGGTGGGCGTCGTATCAAGTCGCCACGGGTAGAGCACCGCTCCCGCTGGCGGCAAGGCTTCGAGAGTCACTGCAACTTGCGGCACCGTGATCGTCACAAGGCCCGCGGCGTTCGTGACGTCGTGTGGCGTGTAGAGCTTGGTGCCGTCGGGCAGGTACGCGTTGCAGTTGCACTGCGCGAGCGGGAGCCCGAGCGGATCCGTGAACGTCGCGGTGACGATCGAGCCCGGCTGCAGCACGATGCTGCCCACGTTGGTTGCGCCCAGAACGGTGCGCGACAACTCAATCGGAGCGAGCGGTTGCGCTATCGCTTCGATCTGGAGCGTGTAGCTGCGGTTCAGCAGTCCAAGGATCGAGAACTGGCCGATTGCGTTCGTCGTTGCCGAGAACGCGGTGCCACTGAGCGACACCACCGCGCCGGCGACCGGCGCGCCGAGGGCATCGACCACAGTGCC
>CAIYFF010000461.1 GCA_903925435.1 uncultured Planctomycetota bacterium
AAGCGATCCGCGTCAAACCACGACACCTGCTCGACCGGATGCAGTGGGCTCGTGATCCAGTGGAGACGCAGCGTGTAGGCACTTGGCTGCGTCCCCATCACGCGCTGCCACTGCGGCTGCGTGACTTCGTGCTTGGCGAGAAAGTACGGCGTCACGCGGACTTCGTGCGCGGGCGACTCGACCAACACGGCCTCCGGGTCGTGCGCGTTCGACGACGGATCGCGCGACGCGCCCATGCGGAACGCACCGCCCGGAACGAGGACCAGCACGATGGCGGACTCGGGCCCGAGAAACAGCGCCCCCTCCTCATCGCGCTTAGGCGGCTCGCCGCTGCACAAGTGCGCGAACTCCCACAGGCCCGATCGCGGATCCGGGCCGATCGGCAACAGCCCAGGCTGCGGCGCGAGCTCCATCCCCGGATACACACGCGCAAGATCGGGCGCCGCCGCTGCCCATGCGCGCGACGCCTCACCATCTGGGGCAAACGACGCCTGGAGAGAACGCGCAAAGCGGAGACGACGCGCGACGCCCCAGCCGACTGCTTCGTCCGCCGCTGCGCTTTCGTCGAGGTGAATCGCGCGCATCCGTTCGAGATCCCGGATCAGCGAATCGAGCTGCGCGTTCCACCATGCGGTCGCGCGATCGTCCGGGTCGAAGCTCCATGCGCGGCGCACATCGACTTCCACGTCGAGGCGATTGCGTTCGGCCCGCAGTGCGTCGATCGCAAGGCGCGCACTCGTGATCCCATCGTCCGAGCGCGCGCGCGAAATCGCATCGCGAAGGCGCGCTCCGTCGATCGCCACCTGACGCCTTCCGTCCTTGGCTGTCGCCTCCGCGATCTCGAGCGACCGCAGCGCGGCATCGTCCTCGCCGCACGCGAACTCGGCCCATGCGATCGCTTCGTGCAGGTCCGAAGCGGCCACAGGCGGAATGGGCTCCGCGAGCAGGGCACGCAACACCTCGCACGCCTCGCGTTCGCGACCGAACTCCACGCGCTCCGGCCAACTCCACGAACGCGCGAGGTCGAATCGCATGATCCGACTTGCGGGAAGCGCAGCGACCGGGACGGCAACGACTGCATCAGTCGTAATCGCACGTCCCCCCGCGCGAGCGACACGCGTGACCAGCGCGAGTTCGCGCGAAGCGAGTTCGGCCTCGACCTTCGCCAGCTTCGCAGCACTGGGATGCGAGGCTCGGTCTGCCGCACGTTCGGATTCGGTGCGAGGCCGCGCACGCGATTCGAGCACGGCCAACTGCGCTCGATGCGCCGGCAGTTCCTCGACCAGACGACGCGCGCGTTCGCTCCAACTCGCCAACTCATCGATGCGTTCGGGATGCGGCGGCCACAGCGACTCCTGCTCGCGCAGCAACGCATCGATGTCCTGGCGTGCAGCGAGGCGTAGCACGTCGAGTCGTTCGCGCTCGGCTTGCTCCGCCTGCTCCGAGGCAATCGTCGCGTAGCGAAGGGAAACGACCGCGCCGGTGATCGCCGTGCCGAGCACGCCGGTTGCAGCGATCACCTGCAGGCGGTGTCGACGCACATACTTGCGGACCAGGTACAGCGTCGACTCGGGCCGAGCCATGACCGGCTCATCATCCAAGTATCGCTGGATGTCCGATGCCAACTCTGCGACGGACGAGTAGCGGCGCTCTTGCTCGCGCGCCGTTGCCATGCGAACGACCCAGTCCAGGTCGCCTCGCAGCAATCGCAACCACGAGGCCTCCTGGCGGCCAGCTTGGGGCTTCGCGCTGCTCGGACGCTCGATGTCGCGATCGCGCAGCAAGAGGCTCAACTCGTGCGAAGAAACCGCTCCGTGCGCAGCATCGGCGTGCGGCAAGCACCCTGTGCACAACTCAAACAGGATCGCTCCGAGCGCGAACACGTCCGTGCGCGTATCCACTGCGTCGAAGTCGCCGCGCAGTTGCTCCGGCGCCATGTAGCGCGGCGTGCCCAGCATCGCGCCATGCTCCGTCAGGTCGAGCGTCTCCGCCTGCCGTTCGATCGCTCGCGCGATGCCGAAGTCGATGAGCTTGGGGCTCGGATCCGCAGCAGACCCCGTGACGAGGATGTTGCTCGGCTTGAGGTCGCGATGCACCACGCCCTTCTGGTGCGCATGGTGGACGCCAAGGCACGCGGCGTGGAACAAGCGCAATCGTTCGCGCAGGCCCAACTGATGCTCGAAGCAGAACTGCGAGATGGCGCGGCCTTCGACCAACTCCATCGAGAACCACGGCTTGCCGAGTTCGGAGGTGCCTGCGTCGAAGATCTTCGCGATCGCATCGTGGTTCATGCGCGCGAGCGCGTCTTGCTCGCGAAGGAACCGCTGCAAGATCGCGCGCGTGTCCATGCCGAGCTTGAGCACCTTGACCGCGACTTCGCGCCGCATGCCTTCGACTTGCGTGGCACGCCACACGTCGCCGAAGCCGCCGCGGCCGAGCAAGGACACGATCCGATATGGGCCGATGCGCTCCGGCACTGCCTCGTCCGCTCCAGACCCGACCGGGAATCTCGCGACGAAGGCGCGGATCTTGCCCGCATGCGAGGGATGCGAAGCCTCAATGCTCGCGATCGCGATCATCCGCTCTCGCGCGCCGGTGTTGCGAAACCACGCGTCCTCCAACTGCGACATCACGTCGGGAGGAAGCTCGTGGTCGGTTGGATTGCGCAGGTCCGCGTTCTCGCCCATGGTGAGGATTGGCAAGGCGCAGGCTCAAGCCGCGCGACGAAGAGGCTAGCCAAACGCCCGAGCGGATGCGCGCCTCACGCCCTACCGAGTCCTAGCCATGCCGCTACTCTGTCGAGCATGCGTCGAATCCCAATCCTGGTGTCCACGATGGTTGCTTGCGCTGCGACTTCGATCGCGCAGTGCAACACCGCATGGGCTGCACTCGGCGGGCTCAACCAAGGCGTGCGCACGTTGCTGGTCGCCAAGAATGGCGACCTGATCGCGGGCGGCGACTTCACGCAGGCAGGCGGCCAGCCTGCCAACAAGGTCGCGCGCTTCGACGGCACGCAATGGCGCGCGATGGGCAACGGTCTGCCGTGGGCCGTGCATGCGCTCGCAGAACTCAGCGATGGTTCCATCGTCGGCGGCGGCATGTTCGGCGGCATCTGGCAATGGAACGGCACGTCGTGGTCGATGCTCGGCTCGTCGCTGCCATACACGTGGGACATCTGCGCATTGCCTGGCGGCGGATGCGCGATCGCGGGCAGCTTCCCGCTGCCTGACGGCTACCACGCAGCGATGTGGAACGGCACGTCGTGGTCCGCGATCGGCGGCGGCCTCAACGGCGACGGCCTCGCGCTCGCGCGAACGCAAAGCGGCGACCTGATCTTCGGCGGCGCATTCACGAATGCAGGCGGCGTGCCGTGCAACTTCGTCGCCAAGTGGAACGGCGCGCAATGGTCGCCGTTTGGCATCGGGCTCAACGATCTCGTGATCGCCGTGTGCGCTCTGCGCGACGGCAGCATCGTGGTCGGCGGCAACTTCACGCTGGCTGGCGGTCAACCAGCACAGCACATCGCGCGCTGGGATGGATCGCAGTGGCGTCCTCTCGGCGCTGGCGTCAACGGCTCGGTGCTGTGCATCACCGAGATGCCCGATGGCGATTTGCTCGTCGGCGGCGACTTCACGCAAGCAGGCGGCCAACCAGCGTCGCGCATTGCGCGATGGGATGGCGCTCAGTGGTCCGCGCTCGGCGCAGGAACGAGCCAGCTCGTCTGGGATGTCGCAGCGCCGACGCGCGAGCATGCGTTCGTGGGCGGCGTGTTCACGACGGCCGGTGGCATTGCAACGGACAACATCGCGCGCATCGGCTCCACGTGCGCGGCGACCGCAACGGCAGCTGGCGCAGGCTGCGATGGACTCGTGTTGTCCGCCGAACGCCATCCGTGGCTCGGCGGTGAACTGACGACTCGCTGCACAGGATTGCCGACCGGTTCCGTGACGTTCTCGATCCTCGGCTTTGCGCCGGCCACGATCCCGCTCGCAACGCTGCTCCCGCAAGCGGCGCCAGCTTGCGTGATCCATGCCACCGCCGACGGGATCAGCTTCTCCCTCGCGCTGGACGGCACATCACGCACGCGCATCGAAGTGCCCCGCGATCCGTTTTTGCTCGGCGCCAACTGCTGGCGGCAGGACGTCGGCATCACGTTTCTACCAACGGGCGACGTGGCAACCGCATCCGCGACCAACGCGATCCGATTTGTGCTCGGTTCCTTCTGATCGCGGGCTCAGAGGCCGTAGATCCACGGCACGAGCCACACCATCGCAGCAACCGTCGTGATCGTGAGCGGGAAGCCCACGCGCAGGTAGTCCGTGAAGCGATACCCGCCTGGCCCCATCACCATCACATTGGTCTGGTAGCCGATCGGCGTGAGGAATGAGTTGGACGCAGCGAGCGCCACCGCAATCGCGAACGGGCGCGGATCGACGCCAAGCTGTTGCGCGCTCGCGAACGCGATCGGGAACAGCAACGCTGCGGCGGCATTGTTGGTGATCATCTCGGTCACGATCACGGTCGCGAGCACGAGCCCGAGCAGCGTGAGGTGCACGCTGCCGCCACCAGTCAGGACAGAGAGCCAGCTTGCGAGCTCCTTTGCGAGCCCGGACTTGTCCATCGCTTCGCCGAGCGCAAACGAGGCGGCGATCACGAGAATCGTGTCCATGTCGATCGATGCGCGCGCTTCCGAAGCGCTCAACACACCGAATGCGATCAGCAACACGACGCCGACCAGCGAGGCCTGCAGCATCGGCAACAGGCCAAGGCCCGCAACGCCACAGACGCCGATCATCACAAGACCGACGAGCCACGCCTTCTTGCTCGCGGACGGCGCCGAGCCTTCCATCGACGTGACCATCAAGAAGTCGGGCCGATCGCGCCAACGCAGGCGGAAGCCTGGATCCGCGAGCAGGATCAGCGTGTCGCCAAGGCGCAGACGCACATCGCCGAGCTTCTGGTCGAGTTGTTGTCCTGCGCGATGAATCGCGACGACGGCTGCCTGGTAGCGATCGCGGAACGCCACTTCTTTGAGCGTGCGACCGACGAGCGGCGAGTTGGCTCCGACGACAGCTTGCAAGAACCGGTGTTTCGCGGAGTCGAAGTGCGAGACGTGGTTGCTCTCGGCGGACTCGAGGCCGCGCCGCGCATGGAGGTCCACCACCTTGCTGGCTGCGCCTGCGAAATTGAGCAGATCGCCGCCTTGCAGCACGACATCGGGACGCACCGGTGCGATCTGCTCGCCGCCGCGTTCGATGCTTGCGAGATACACGCCTTCGAGCGCACGAAGCCCTGCTTCCTCAATGTTCTTGCCAACGAGCTGGCCGCCGGCAACCACGCGCATGCACACCGCAAACTCGCGCCCCTTCGATGCTCCGCTGTCCTGCGGCGCCTTGCGCGCAGGGATCAACCAAGGCGAGGTGACGATCAGCGTGATGATGCCGACCAACGCAACCGGCAACCCGATCGGCGTGATCTCGAAGAGCCCGAGGGGCTCCCCCGTCGCCTTCGCGAGCATGCCCGACACGACGAGGTTGGTGGATGTCCCCATCGTCGTGATCACGCCGCCGAGCACGACCGCGAACGACATCGGCATCAGGTAGAGCGACGCGGACACGCGCACGCGATCTGCCCAACGCAGGATCTGCGGAATCAGCATCGCGACGATCGGCGTGTTGTTGAGGAACGCCGATGCCGCAGCCGACGGCACGAGCAACCGCGTCATCGCAAGCCGCCCGCCGCGTCCATCGCCCAACAGGCGCTCCATCAGCGGCTGGATCACGCCAGTCGACTCGGTTGCGCGCGCAAGCACGAACAGCGCAGCGACCGTGAACGGCGCCGGATTGCCGAAGCCGGCAAATGCCTGCTCCGGCGTGATGACGCCCGCGAGCAGCAGCGCGATCGCCGCAGCGATCATCGTGTGCGCGGGCGACACCCAATCGCGGGCAAGACTCAGCAACGTGACGATCGTCACGGCGAGCGTTGTCCAGGCTTGCCAGGTCATCTCGTTCTTGGGTGGTGTTCGGGGGCGGCAGGCAAAGATCGGCCACATCGCCCACGGCACTGGAGTCACGCGCAGGCGGATCCTGCGAAGCGAGTGGGGACTCCTCCATGGAGCACACGCGCGCCCCGCTGCCCGCCGCGTCCACCAACGCCGGCGTCGCGACGATCGGGCGCTGACGCCGCGCGACAGCCCGTCTGCGTTGACGCAGCGCAACCGGGCCTTCCGCAAGATCGAACGGGGCGTCTACATTCCGGCCGCGGACCTCACGCCGCAGTTCGCCCCGTTCCTCCATGCGCATCCTCCTTTCCGCGGCCGCGGCGGCCGCTGCCTTCGTCCTCGCCGCTTCCTTGCCCGCGCAGACGCCGCTGCGGCTGCAGCTCGTTGCGTCGGGTTTCCATCGACCTGTCCTCGTGACGGCGCCGCCCGGCGACACGCAGCGGCTGTTCGTCGTCGAGCAATCGGGCCGCATCAGGATCGTGC
>CAIYFF010000462.1 GCA_903925435.1 uncultured Planctomycetota bacterium
CTGCCTGGCAGCGCAATCGCGCGTCGGAGTGGCAGTTGGTCCAACGGATCTACTGCGCGATGCGAGACGAACTGCGGGGCGTTCCGTTGGTGCTCGTGTCCGAGGAGCCGCATTGGGGCGAGTTTGCGCGGCTCGAACGTGGCATCGTGCACGTCGATGTCCGCGAGGCGCTCGGTCGCGCTGAGGCACCGACGCGGTTCGCTGCGGACCGCCATTGGAACGCCGCGGGCCATGCCGCAGTTGCGGTGTCCGTCGGCGAGGCGCTCGCTTCGACGCTCACTGCGCAGCCGAAGTGACTGCGCAGTTGGTCTGGCTGCGCAGCCCAGCTGACTGCGCAGGGTAGCTGACTGCGCAGTCGAAGGACTGCGCAGCGGGCGTCGCTCGATCAGCCTCCGAGGCCGAGGTCCGGCAGTTCGACTTCCGTTGCCGGCACGCCGATGCCGCCTTCGCCGACGATTCCTTCGATCGTCTGCATCTTGAGGAAGTCGAGGACCGCCTTCTGGTCCGCGGCGCGCAGACTCGAGAACGCTCGCGTCGACGCGGCCGCTTCGCTGAAGCCGTCCCAGTCCTGCACGATCGCCGTGTAGGTCACGTTGCTAGCCGACGTGAACACCGCCTGGACCGTGACCGACTGACCCGGCGCGATCGGCTGCGTGATGTTCCAGAAGGCGCCTTGGCGGCGGCTGCCATCTGCCGCCGTGCCGCTTGCGTTGAACGCCGTCGCGGTGGCAGGAAGCATGGTGCCGACGAGCACGACGCGGATCGGTTGCGTCGCGGACGCCGCGATCGTCTGCGTGCCCGTGTTGCGCACCGTGATCGTCTGCTGGCGTTGCGTTGCGTTGAGCGCCGTTTGCGCGCCCAGCGTCACCTGCACGTCGGTGCGACTCACGCCCGAGTGGCGCAGGATCGCTTGCCGCAGGTCCATGCCCGCAGAACCATCGCGCAGATAGGGCGCGGTGCTGCCGACGTCCCACAGTTCTGCGGTCTTGAGCACGTCCGGCGAATTGCTGCCGATGCTGCGCATCGGGCGTCCCATCTTGTGGAACTTGAAGTCGCCGTAGATGCGCGCGCCTGCTTGGCCGACGCCGAACGCGTAACCCTCGGTCACGTCGAGTTGCGTCGCCATGTGGTAGCTGACCGGAATCGGGAGAGTGTTCGTCGTCTCGGGATTGCTGAGCGGGAACGTCAGCGTGTTGAGCGGCAAGAACGGCGTGTGGCACGAAGCACACCCGACGCCGCCGCGCGTGATCGAGTTGCGGAACAGGCGGCGGCCGTTCTCGACAGACGCTTCCGTGATGCCGTTGACCTCCATGAGGTGCGGCTCCATGAGCTCGCTCGGAGCCTTGAGGCCCAGCAGGTACGCCGACTGCGCGGTGATCTCGCCGGTCATCGCCTCTTCGACGACGCCATCGCGGTCGTGGTCCATGCGCAGCACGTTGCGGATCGGCTGTCGCGTCTGTTCGACGATGTTCTCAGGGCTCTGGATGCCGAAGTGCGCAACCTGCGCCTTGCTCGTGAAACGCCGGATCGTGTCGCGGTCGCCCGTCGCTGCATGCGGGTGCGTCGCGGCGATGCCGCGGACCCGACGGTCTGCGACGATGAGTTCGGCCGCAGCAGAGCCCCACATCGACCCGGAGTTGACCGTGTCGAGGATCGGGCCATCTACGCGCGAACCGCTGCGCTTCACGACGTTGTAGAGCGAACGTCCGCCAGCTCCTGCGGTCGGCGTCTGGTGGCACGCGACGCAACTCGTCGTGTCGATCGTCTTCACGCCGTCTTCGGGCTGCCACGTGAACTCGTGCAGCGCGCGGCCGACGAGTGCTAGGCGCTCGACGTAGGGCTTGCCGCCTGGCGCCCACTCGGGATCCATCAGTCCGTTCTGGATGAACGTCGCGATGTTGGCTTCGATCGCCGCGGGAAGGCGCGGCGGGTTGTTGTCGAGGTAGGCGCGGTCCAGTTCGCGCTGCGAGATGCGGATGCGCGGGCCCGTGTCATCTGGGCCCGATACGCGCGGCCAGTTGGACTGAGCCGTCGTCGCGAACGGGAACCGCTGGATCAGCGGCACGAAGTTGCCGGCGATGCTGGCCACGAGGGGGAAGCGTGTTCCAAGACCTGCGGGCTCGGGTTCCACAACCGCTGCGCCCGCGACGTCGATCTCCGTGATGCGGAAGCCGCGCTGCACGTGGAACGGGGAGTCGACGAGCACGCGGCCCGTGGGTTCGCCTTGCGCGTTGCGCGTGAAGTCGACGCGCTTGCCGGCCGGGATGTCGATCAGCAGCGCGTTGGCATCAAAGCGCCCGATGCCGCTCGAGTAGTTGCTGCGAATCAGGTCGTGGAAGTTCTCGAACGGGATCGACTGGAACTGGCCGGATGCCGGCGCGGTCTCGACCGCGACCACAGGGCAGTTGAGTCGCACATTGGCCGAGCGGATGCGCAAGTTGGCGCCGTCGATGTCTGCCGCCGACTTGAACGATTGGTAGGGGACGCCGTCTGGGACGACGACGGTCCACACTTCCCAGATCGACGAATAGAACGGCATGCCGGGCATGCGCGACAGCACGAGGTGCGGTGCGTTCTCGCTGGGCAACGTCTGGCCCGCGGCGTTCTCGAACTTGAACATCACCTGCGGGTGCGAGATGCCGTCTTCGATGTCGTAGGAGACGATCGAAACCTCGGTTCCGTTGAACCAAGCTTGTTCGAGCGGGGGCGTGCCCGGATCCGTCGTCGAGCCCGCGGGCACGACAGGGCAGTTCACGTGGATGTTGGTCTCGTAGATCGCCTCGACGAACGGGTTGTTGGCCAGTTCGAGGCCTGAGTCGATGCGGATCGACAAGTCCGAGGGGTCGTAGCCGGGGCCCATCTTGACGATGCCGATCTCCCAGATCGCGCTGAAGTTGCGCGCGATGATCTCGGTGACGTCAGGAGCGGCGCCGAACGGCACGGCTTCGAGCACTGGCAGTTGGCCAGGGATCGGAAGGCCCGTGTATCCATCGACGAAGACATAGAGGTCGGCATGGCCGTCGCCGTTTGATTGCTGCTGGCCGTTCACGCGCGGCGGGAATCGCAGCTTCAACTCGCGGCTCTCGCTAAATGCGGTGAAGCTCGCGAGGTGCAGTGGCGACGACGGAATGGGTTCGAGCCGTGGATCGCCCGCATAGGCGCGGACTTGCGGCAGAGCGAGAGGGTTTTGCTGGGCGGCGAGTGAGGCGGCGCAGCACAAAGCCCACGGGAGATAACGTGGCAAACGCATGGAGTCCTGTCCTTGAGTGAGTCCTAGACAGTCCATTGTCTCACATTGGGAGGATGGGGACGTTCGACTTGCATCCGGCGCGGCGTCTATCGAGTTCGCTCGCAGCGCAATGCGCGCGGAGCCAGAAGCGCGCAGTGCGTCGTCAGCGCGCGCATGGCGTCGATGCCATCGCGATTGCGCGCGTAGGAGCGCTCATTCGCCGCGCCGCATGAATCGCACGTGATGCGGCCGAAGAAAAATGTGCTGCTTTGCAGCGAACATCTCGTGCGCTGCTCCGCGCATCCGTTCGCGTCGTCAGCCGTCGATCGCGATGCGGAACACGTCGCTGCTGGACAGGACCCCGATGACATGGACGCCATCGAGCACGGGCATGCGGCGCACGCCGCTCATGCGCATCAGGTTGATGCAGTCGACGAGATGAACGTCCTTGCCGACGCAGATCGCCGGCCGCGTCATCACGTCGGCGACGGTGACCACGTCGAGGGCGGACACCTCTTGGGTGCCGAACAGGTTCACGAGGTCCTTGCTCGTGAGGATGCCAGGTAGATCGTTGGGCCCAGCTCCGCGCACAAGCAACGCGCGCACCTTGCGCTCGCGCATGCGATGCGCCGCTTGGCGCGCCGTCTCGTGGGGCTCGGCCCACGCGATGTCCTTGGCCATGGCCTGTTCGGCGCGGATCGATCGAAGGTCGGTGTTCATGTCGGTTCCTGCACGATTGCGTTGTTGGTTCCGTCCCATCGGAAGCGCACTGCGCGCACCGCAGAATCGAGCACGTGTTCTGCGTTGCCGAGTCGAATGCGCACTCCGGGATGTGCTACGCCGCGCACTTCGATGCGCGCGGTCGTGAGCAGCTCGCGCTGACGCTGGGCGAGCGCCACTTTCTCGCGCAGCGCCGCGTCTTGCGCAGCCGTCTGTTCGCGACCGAGTTTGCCGCCGCGCATCGGGCCGTCTGTGCGCGGGGATGCCTTCTGCGCGAGACGTTCTGTTCGTTCGAGTTGCGCGCTCGCGCGGAGCAAGTTCGCGCTCTCGCTCGCGACGTCAGCCGCGGAGAGCAGAGTGGCCACGCCGGATTCCGATCCTGCCTGCAACACGAGGATCGCATCGCGCGCGCGCAGAGTGCCGCCAAGCACGCAGCCTCTGCCGTCGGTGACGCGGATCTCGGCCGCCGTCGCCTCGCATCGAACGAGTTCGTCGAGCGCCACGATCGAGCCTTTGCACAACAGCGTCGATGAAGTTGCGTGGCGGCAGCGAATGTCGCCGCAGGCTTCGATGCGGCTTCCTTGTTGCGCGCCGAGGCCAATGCGCGCGTTGCCGCCGACTTGCAGGTTGGATCCGAAGATGCAGCCCTGCACATCGACGTCGCCGTCTGCCTCGATCGAGAATCCCGCGCCGACGTCGCCCTTCACCTGCAGCGATCCATGGGTGTGCAGGTTGCCGGTGCGCAGCGTGACGTCGCCTTCGTGCACGAACAGCGGAAGCACGTCGATGCCTTGTGAGGTCAGCGACACCACGCCGTCGCGCAGCGCGAAGACGCGGCCTGCTGCGTCGATCGTGGCGCCTGGGCCCGTGCGCAAGGTGACTGCCTTCGTCTTCGGCGGCGCCAAGGGGCGACCGAGGCATGTCGTTCCTGGCACGCCGTCTTGCGGTGGATGCACGATGCCGAGTTGCGAGCCCTCCGCTGCGGGGTGCAGGAAGCCGCGTTCGCGGTAGTCGAGCGCGCCATCTGCGGCGCGAAAGCCTGGCAGCGGCGCGCCGGCGAAGCTCGGCTCAAAGTGACCGTCGCACCCGGGGCGCATCGGCGTGCCGCGCGCCAGTTCCAAAGTCCCGGCAAACGTCGCATCGCCCAACTGCGCGCCAAACTGCTGCGCTTTCGCCTCGTCGATTCCGTGCACGACTCCCGCTGCCGCAAGCGCCACGTGCACTGCTGCCGCATCCGACGGTGTGCCTGCGGACGCGGTGGCCTCCACGGCCATCTGGTCCTTCTGCACAACGATGCGGATGCGGGTCACCTGCCATGGATCGGCTCATTGCTGCGCCGGACTCATCCTGGGGCGCGCGAAAGCGATGCTGGCTACGAGCTTGCCGGGCGAAGGTGCGTAGGTGAGGCCGCCCGGCCGCGCGTCGCTGCGGCAACTTGTCCCGGCTCACGCCACAATGCGGCGATGGAGCAGCAATTCGTCCTCGCACTCGACCAGGGCACCACGAGTTCGCGCGCGGTGCTCTACGACCGCAATTGCCGCGTCGTCGGCATGGCGCAGCGCGAGTTTGCGCAGGTCTATCCGCGGCCCGGCGAAGTCGAGCACGACGCGATGGAGATCTGGGAGTCACAGCGCGCGGTGGCACAGAAGGTGCTCGCGGACGCGCGCGTGCGCGACGACCAGATCGCGGCGGTCGGCGTGACGAACCAGCGCGAGACGGTGGTGGTGTGGGAACGCGCGACGGGCAAGCCCATCGGCAATGCGATCGTGTGGCAGGATCGCCGCACGGCCGCGATGTGCGAGCAGTTGCGCAAGGATGGCCACGAGCCGTTGCTCGCTGCGCGCACGGGACTGGTCGTCGATCCCTACTTCACGGCGACGAAGTTGCGCTGGATCCTCGACCATCATGAAGGCGCGCGCGCCGCTGCCGAGCGAGGTGAGTTGTGCGCAGGCACGATCGACTCGTGGATCGTGTTCTGCATGACGAACGGCAAGACGCATGCAACCGATGCGAGCAACGCTTCGCGCACGATGCTGTTCGACATCCACCGCGGGCAATGGGACGACGAGTTGCTCGCGTTGTTCTCTGTGCCGCGCCGCATGCTGCCGGAAGTGCGCGACAGCAGCGGCCGCATTGCCGAGGTCGCGAGCGGATTGCCAGCGGCCGGTGCGCCAATCGCCGGCATCGCGGGCGACCAGCAAGCAGCGCTGTTCGGCCAGCTGTGCCACAAGAAGGGGCTCGCGAAGAGCACGTATGGCACCGGCTGCTTCTTGCTGTTGCACACCGGCGATGAGCCAGTCGTGTCGAAGAACCGCCTGCTGACGACCGTCGCATGGCGCATTGCAGGCAAGCTCGAATACGCGCTCGAAGGCGCTGTGTTCACCGGCGGCGCGGTGGTGCAGTGGCTGCGCGACGAGTTGCGCATCGTTGCGTCGGCGCGCGAGTGCGACGAGTTGGCGCAGAGCGTCCCGGACACCGGTGGCGTCTTCTTGGTGCCCGCATTCGCGGGTCTCGGAGCGCCGCACTGGGATCCGTTCGCGCGCGGCTCGCTGCTCGGCCTCACGCGCGGCAGTTCGCGCGCGCACGTGTGCCGCGCCGCGCTGCAGGGGATTGCGCTGCAAGTCGAGGATCTCGTCGACTGCATGCAGAAGGACAGCGGCATTCGGCTCGAAGAACTGCGCGTCGACGGTGGCACGTGCCGTAGCGACGTGTTGATGCAGATGCAGGCCGACCTGCTCGGCGCGCCGGTCGTTCGTCCAGCCGACGTGGAGTCGACGGCCCGCGGCGCGGCGATGCTCGCGGGCCTCGGGGTTGGCTTCTACTCGCGCGACGGGCTTCAAAAGGCGCAGCAAGGCTCCGTGCGCATTGCGCCGCGTGGATCGTCGATCGAGCTCGATGGGATGCGCGCGGGTTGGCGTCGCGCGATCGCGGCGTCGCGTGCGTTCGGCAGCGCGATGGGATGACACGCGGCGCAGTGGCACGGCGTTGCGCAGTGGCCTGCGTTTGGGCATTCTTCTGCGCGCACCGCTGTGCGATGGGAGGAAGGTCCGACCTGAAGGCTCACGCGGTGCGACTGCTTTATGGCACGCATCCATCCGTCGACGCCGGGAAACGACGTCTCCATTGCCGAACGTCGCGTCTTCGATCGCTTCGCGCGCGACTTGCCTGAGGACTGGATCGTCCTGCACGGGCGTCGAGTGGTCGTGCCGTCCGCGGATCGCAGGCCACCAGTCGAGAGCGAAGCGGACTTCCTCGTGATCGACCCGGCGCGCGGCTGCGTCGTGATCGAAGTGAAGGGCGGCACCGATATCGGCGCAGATGCGGAAGGATGGTTCTCGATCGACTCACGCGGCAACCGCAAGTCGATCAAGGAGCCCGCGGCGCAGGCGCAGCGCGTGATGCACACCATGATGGCCTACGTCGCGCGGTTGCGCGGCAATCGAATGCCCTCATGGGAACGGCGCATGGGATGGGGCGTGGCGTTCCCGGACTTCGAGGTCGGACCGAGCCCGGACGCGGGATTGCCGCGTGAGATGTTGCTCGACCGCCGAGACCTCGAGTCGCCGCGCGAGGCGCTGGAGCGCATGTTCGACGCGCATGGCATCGAACGTCGGCCGATGGGTGAGGATGCGCTGCGGTTGTTGCTGGACGCGTTGCGCCCGTGCTTCCTGTTGATGCGGCCGCTGGCCGCGCGCATCCAGCAACAGGAGCCAGCGTTCTTCGCAATGACGGACGAGCAGGTGCGCGTCGTCGAGGCGTGCTGGCAGCATCCGCGGTTGTCCGTTCGCGGCGTCGCGGGTTCTGGCAAGACATTCGTCGCGATGGAGTTGGCGCAGCGGCTTGCCAACGAAGGACAGCGCGCGTTGTTCTTGTGCTTCAACGCGCCGCTTGCTCGTCGCGTCGCCGATGCGCTCGACGGACCGTTGGTGCGCACGTTCCATTCGTTCGTGTGGGACTGCGCGCAGAAGGCGGGCTTGTCGTCGCGCATTCCCGAGAAGCCGCGGCAGGACTACTACGAGAGCGAGTCGCCGAAACTGCTCCTGGATGCGCTCTTGGCGTTGCCGGACGAACGGTTCGACGCAGTCGTCATCGATGAAGGCCAAGACTTCCGCGCCGCGTGGTGGCAACCCATCGTCGCAGCATTGCGCGACGCTTCGCAGTCAGGCTTTCATGTGTTCTGGGACCCGGACCAGGACCTTCATGGCGGCGGGCCGACCCCGGGCCTCGGACTGTTCCCGCTCCGGCTCGACTACAACTGCCGCAACACGCGACGCATCGCGACGTATGCAGCGCGCTTTGCGACGCAGCAGCCGAAGTTTCGGCCGGAGTCGCCGATGGGCGACGAAGTGGAGTTGGTGTCGGTGAAGGATCGCGATGCGATCCCCGCCGCCACGGGGGCGTTGCTCGAGCGGCTCGTCGACCAAGAGGGCGTGGACCCGAAGCAGATCGTGGTGCTGTCGCCGTTGTCGCGAGAGCGCAGCTCGTTTGGCAGCAACGGCAAGGCGGGCCGCTTTGCTCTCGCCGATCTCGACTCTCCGCAGCTCGCGCCCGACGAGGTTCGGTTCTCGACGGTGCACCGCTTCAAGGGTCTGGAGGCCGAGGTCGCAGTGCTCTGTGACGTCGATGTCGGTGAGGAATGGTCCGGCCGCATCCCGCTGCACGTCGGTTGCTCGCGCGCTCGGCACTACCTCGCCGTGGTCGGGACGAACTTGCCGCCCAACTAGTGCGGCCGACTGCGAAGCCGGCGCAAGCCATGGCCGCACAGAGGCTGCTTGCGCGAAGGCGGGGGCCACCCGCTATCTTCGTGCCGATGAAGCAGACCCTATTCGCTGTCTCCCTCGCTCTGTTCGCCGCGTGCCAGAGCGCTCCCAAGAAGGACCCCGCGCAGTTCGACACGTTTGGCGCCGCGATCCAACTCGATGACGCCGTGCCGGTTTCCGATGTGCTCGCGAATCCGGAGAACTACACGGGCCGCACCGTGCGCATCTCGGGCCCCGTCGATTCGGTGTGCCAGACGAAGGGCTGCTGGATGAAGGTCGGCGCCGAGTCGTCCGTGTTCGTCAAGTTCAAGGACTACGCGTTCTTCGTGCCGAAGGACGCAGCTGGCCGCGACGTCGTGTTCGAAGGCGAGTTGGCGGTGAAGGAGATCTCGGTCGCCGAGCAGCGCCACTACCTCGAGGACGCAGGCAAGAAGGACGAGGCCGCGAAGGTCACGCAGCCCAAGGTCGACGTGACGTTCCTCGCGTCGGGTGTCGCGCTCGCAAAGCCGCAAGCCGCGAAGTGATCGCACTGCGAGGCGCGCGCTGGGCCGCCGTGGCCCAGCGCATCGCACGCTCGATCAGTGCGCCTTCTTTGCTTCGGCGAACTGTTCTGCCTCGGTCGATCCGTGCAGCGCCGTCGTCGACGACTGGCCCTGGCTCACGGCCTGCGTGACCGCGTCGAAGTAGCCGGTGCCGACCTCGCGTTGGTGCTTGGTCGCCGTGTAGCCCTTCGACTCCGAGCCGAACTCGGCCTGCTGCAGCTCGACGTAGGCCGCCATGCCGCGCCGCGCGTAGTCGTGCGCGAGGTTGAACATCGAGTGGTTGAGCGCGTGGAAGCCGGCCAGCGTCACGAACTGGAAGCGGTAGCCCATCGCGCCGAGTTCGCGTTGGAACTTGGCGATGGTCGCGTCATCAAGGTGCTTCTTCCAGTTGAAGCTCGGCGAGCAGTTGTAGGCGAGCATCTTGTTCGGGAACTGCTTCTTGATGGTCTCGGCGAAGCGCTTTGCTTGCGCGAGGTCGGGCTTGCTCGTCTCGCACCACACGAGGTCCGCATACGGCGCGTAAGCGAGGCCGCGCGCGATTGCCTGGTCGATGCCGGGCTTCGTCACGAAGAAGCCTTCGCTCGTGCGCTCACCCGTGAGGAACGGGTGGTCGCGTTCGTCGATGTCGCTCGTCAGCAGCGCCGCCGCGTC
>CAIYFF010000463.1 GCA_903925435.1 uncultured Planctomycetota bacterium
CCGAGTCCGCGCACGTCGCCGATCGCTTGGTGCTCGCGCTGCATCGCGCGCAGGCCTTGCAGCATGCGTTCGCCTTGGCGCTTTGCGTTGCGCTGCAGGGATCCGTCGCGCAGTTCGTCGAGCACCGCGAGGCCCGCCGCGCACGCGACCGTGCTGCCGCCAAACGTGCTGAAGAACTCGGGGCCATGCGAGAACGAGTCGCGGATCGCCTCCGTCGTCACGACGGCTGCGAGCGGGAATCCGTTGCCGAGCGGCTTTCCGAGCACGAGCACGTCAGGAACGACACCTTGCTGCTCGAAGCCGAAGAAGTAGTCGCCTGTGCGACCGAGCGCCGTCTGCACGTCGTCGGCGATGCACAGTCCGCCTGCGCTCCGCACTGCCGCGTAGACGCGCCGCAAGAAGCCGTCGGGCATGACGACTTGCCCACCGACGCTGGGGAGGCACTCGCACAGGTATGCGGCGATCTCGCGGCCATCTGCGCGCAACTGCGCGATCTGCGCGTCGACTTCGTCGGCGAAGCGATCCGCTGCATCGCTGCCGCGATGCGCTCCGCGATAGACGTCGGGCTGCACGCTCTTGTGCGCCCAATCCGGCTTCGTCACGTAGCCCTTTCCCCACTTGTAGGGACTGATGTCCACCGCGCCGGTTGTGGCGCCGTGGTAGCCGTGCTCCATGACGAGCAGGTCCTTGCGCTTCGTGTGCGCGCGCACGAGCCGCAGCGCCACTTCGTTGGCCTCGCTTCCCGACGCGACGAAGTAGCACACGGACAGCGGCGCGGGCAGCAGTGCAGTGAGCCGTTCTGCATACGCGAGCTGCAGCTCGTTGAGGTAGCGCGTGTTGGTCGCGAGCAAGCGAGTCTGCGTGCAGACGGCGTCGGCCACGCGCGTGTTGCAGTGGCCGACGTGCGGCACGTTGTTGTAGGCGTCGAGATGGCGGCGACCGAACGGATCGAACATCCAATGGTCGTGGCCGCGAACCAGCGTGACGGGCTCGCGATAGCTGATGAACAGGTTGGGCGCGAAGTGGCGGCTGCGGCGCGCCCTCATCGCAGCTTGGTCGTTTGCGACCCAGCGCGCGGATGCGTCGAGTTGCAGCAACGGCGACGGATCGGGGTAGAGCGCTTCGTGCTCGAGAAACAGGCTCGGGCTGCTGACTCCGGGCGGATTGGGCGGGCTCGCCGCCGGATCGGAAGCGAGCAACTGCGCGTGCAGGTGCGGCGGCCAATCGCCGTTTTGTGGTCGCGATCCGAGTCGCGCGAACGCCTCGCCGCGCGCGATGCGTTGGCCGTTTTGAAGTCGCGTTGCGCACTCGGGATCGAGATGGCCCCACAGCGTGCCGAACGCATCGCCGTCCGCGGTCACGTGGCGGAGCACGACCATGCCGCCGTAGTCGAGTCGGTTCTCGCAGTCGACCGCGCGCACGACTTCGCCATCGAGCGGCGCGTGCACGAGCATGCCTGCGGGCGCAAACAGGTCGACGCCGAGATGCACGGTGCGGCGCTCGTCGTGCGGTGTGGGGCCTGCGAAGGCGTCGCCTTCGTAGATGGTGCGAGGCTCTGCGTAGCGGCCGATGCCGACCTTGGCTTGCTGCTGCGCCATCTGTTGGCCGATGCGCGTTTCGCAAACGGCAGAGTCAAAGCGCGTCGGATCGTCGCCTGCGACTAGCGATTCGAACGAGAGATCGATGACTGCGCGCGGCGCGGAGAGGAGATCGCGCGGGAGCAC
>CAIYFF010000464.1 GCA_903925435.1 uncultured Planctomycetota bacterium
AGGCGGGCTTGACGAGCTCGTCCGCGAAGATGCGGCGCATCATCGCGAGGTAGGGGGCCGCATACGGCTCCGGCTGCTCCTTCCCTTCGGCGTCTGCTGCCTTCTTCGCTTCGCGCCATTCCTTGCGCTGCTGCTCGATCAGCTCGCGCATGGTGTCGGTCAGCTTGAGGCGAACGTTGTAGGACGCAGCCTTGCCGTCGTCGGTCGCCTCGATCGTGTTGACCGTGAAGTTGCGGAAGTCGCGCTTGAACTCTGCATCGCCTTCGAGACGCGCCACGATCGCCTCGCGATCTGTGGGCTCCTTGAGCAGCATCTGCAGGTTGGCGCCGCCCTTGAAGTCGATGCCGAGTGAGACCTCGGAAGGCACTCCCCAGATCGTGTAGGCGAGGCCACCCGCGATGAACAGCACGCTTGCGGTGACGAACTTCTTGCCGTGGCGCAGGTAGTCGAAGTTCGGTTGGGCGAGAAGGCGGCGGACCTTGAAGTCCTTCAGCTTCTCCTTCACCAGCAGGTAGTGGAACAACAGACGCGTCACGAAGAACTGCGTGAACACCGTCGTGATGAGGCCCACCATCAGCGTGACTGCGAAGCCGCGCACTGGGCCGACACCGACGTTGTAGAGCACCAGGCCCGTCAAGAACGTCGTGATGTTGGAGTCGAGGATCGCGCTCATCGCGCGGTCGAAGCCTGCGCGCACTGCGCGCAGCATGTCCTTGCCGCGGTCCGCCTCTTCACGGATGCGCTCGTAGATGAGCACGTTGGCATCGACTGCCATGCCCATCGTCAGGACGATGCCGCCGAGGCCCGGCAGCGTGATCGTCGCCTGCATGAAGAGCACTGCGGCCCACAGCAGGAAGACGTTCAGCACGAGCGTGATGCACGCGACGATGCCGGCGAGCTTGTAGTACCAGAGCATGAACGCGAACACCGCGACGGTGCCCGCAATCAGCGAGATCTCGCCGAGCTTCAGCGAACGTGCGCCGAGCGTCGGGCCCACGGTGCGGTCGCTCAGGAGTTGCGGCTCAACTTGCAGCGAGCCGGTGCGCAGCACCTTGACCAACTCGTCGACTTCTTGCTGCGAGAAGTTGCCGCTGATCTGGCCGTTGCCCGGGATGCGCTCGACGAAGTAGGGGGCCGAGCGGACGACGCCATTCAGGACGATGGCGCTGTGCTTCTTCTTGTACTTGCCCGACCAGTCGCCATACTTGGAGCTGAGGTTGTCGCGGACCTTGTAGTGCACCGCGAGGCGGCCATCCTGCGAGACGCCCGGGGCAACGCCGCTCGGGTCGAGGTCTTCGCCGCGGAAGTGCTGCTCCTTCATGTTGAGCGCGACGAACTCGAGCAGGAACGGACGCTCCTCCTTCTGTCGGGCTTCCGGGACAACTCCGCCGCTGTAGTCGGCCGATTGGTCGAACACCGCGACCACCGAAGCGGACAAGGGCTGCACGCCATCGGCGCTCTGGCCCATCGACATCGGCAGGTTCCACAGCTTCTTGTTGGTCAGCTGCGGTTCGACGAGGTGCGGATACCACTGGATCTTGCCGAACGCGAGCGGGCCCGTGTTGGGCGACTCGTTGAAGCGCTCGATGTTCTTGTAGTTCTCGAGGACCAGCTCCTTGCCGCCGGTCTTGAGCCAGTCTTCGAGCCGGCGCTTCTCCTCTGCCAGATCGAACTTCACATCGTCTTGCGCCCAACCCTCGTAGGCGACGATGCGCATCTCCATCTTGCCGAGGCTCGTGATGCGGGCCTTGATCTGATCGAGCTCTGCCTTTTCGCGGTAGGGCAGTTCGATCAGGATGCCGTTCTGGCCGCGCCGCGAGACGAGCGCTTCCAGGACGCCGGTCGGGTCGATGCGTTCGCGCACGATCCGGACCGTGTGATCCATCACAGCGTCCGGCGAGGTGCGTTCGGCCGCGACCAATTTGGCCATGACCTCTTCCGGCACCTCGTAGATCAACTGGTTGCCACCCTTCAGGTCCATGCCGAAGCCAGGCTTCAGCATGAGGGAGCAGATCAGGGCGCCGACGATCGTCAGCAGAACCAGGAAAGCCTGGCGGCGAGCGTTCTCGAGCATGGTGGGTTCGCGCCGGACGCGATCGCTCGGCGCGCTGGGTGGACTCTCACGTGGGAATCGCGATGGGATCGCGATTCCCGGGGTTATCGGCCGATCGGCCGATGAGCCAGAAGTCTACTTGCGGTCCGGCGGGTCAGGCTTCCTGCTTCGACTTCCCGGCCTTGCCCTTGAGCGAGCGCGGGAAGCGAACCTTGTCCATGTTGGGCTTGAGGCGCGTGGCCTTGCCCTCGAGTTCGCGCAGGTAGAAGAGCTTGGCGCGGCGCGGCTTGGCGCGGCTGCGCACCTTCACGTCGGCGACGCGAGGCGAGTGCAGCGGGAAGCGGCGCTCGACACCCTCGCCAGCGACGATGCGGCGGACGAGGTAGCTGCGACGGATGCCGCGGCCGGTGATCGCGATCACGGTGCCCGAGAAGAGCTGAACGCGCTCCTTGTCACCTTCCTTG
>CAIYFF010000465.1 GCA_903925435.1 uncultured Planctomycetota bacterium
CAAGCGACACCGACGCGATCGCGACCATGCGCCAACGTGCATCGCGCCGCGACGCGACGCTCGCGATCCAGTGGTCCTGATCCAAGGCTGCGTTGCGCGCCACGATGTCGCGCGCTTGCTGTCTCGTAGCTTCGGTCGCAAGCGGCCACAGCTCAGTCGCTGCGGTCTCGGCCATTGCCGTCGCGAGCGGCATGTCCGCGTCGGCTGCGGCGAGGATGCGCGGCAGTTCCGCCGCTGCTTGCAAACGCACCAGCGCGTCCATCGCGCAGAGTCGGCTCGCTTCGTCGCCGTGTAGCAACGCGCGCAGCGACGGCACTGCGTCTCCGCCGATGCGCTGCAGTTGTCGTGCAGCTTCGACGCGGTCGCCATCGACTCCAGCGAATGCGCGCGCACGCCACGCGTCGGCGTCCGAGTCGATCTGCTGCGCAGCGTCGCGGCGTTGGATCTCGTGCAGCAAGTATGCGGGGCCGATCAGGCCTCCGTTGCTCTTGCCCTTCACGACGAGCGTGTCGCCATCGCGCGCGATCGACACGGTGACTTCGCCGCACTGGATCGCCGCGAGATGGAGTTTGCGCGCGAGATCATCCTCCTCGACGGCTGCGCCCGCGAGGTTGCCAGCGAGTGCGAGGAAGTCGATGGTGCGCGCCGGGCCGTCGATGTCCACGCGAAGCGGCGCGAGCAAGCGCGCGATCGAAGTCGGCAACTTCGCAGGCCGAATGCGCCACGTCTCGCTGCCATCGTTGGCGCATGCGATCGCGATCGTGCAGTCGTCGATGAGCAGCTCGCCGACTGCGGCGCAATCGTTCGGCAGTGCGATCGCATCGAGGACGCGGTGTTCGTTGCCGTTCCAAGAGATCGCAAGCGCATCGTCCGCGCTGCGCCCCTTGGGCCAGTCGTTGCGCGTTGCGAGGATTTCGCGCCGCAACCACCTCAGCGCGCGCGTTTCTTCGTTCTCAGACGCCGTCGCAAATGCGACCCGCGCCGTCATGTGGTCCGCGGTCGGCGCGATGGCCGAGCCCTGTTGCGCGCATGCTTCATCGGCGCATGAAGCAGCCAGCGCAGTCGCGAGCAGCGCGCGCAGAGCGATTGTGACTGCGTTCTTGGCCACTGCAGCGCGCATGGATCCTGCTCAGCGACCGCTGCCGACCGGAGTGCGATCCTCAGTAGGCTGCTCGAAGCGCGGCTTCAGCGGGAAGTCCGGGCGCGACTTCGCGAGCGTCGCGGACGGCGACACGAGGGCGAGCGCTTCGCGGGCCGCTTCGACGCGGCGAGCGCGACGGCGCGCGATCAGGATCAGCAGGATGCCGAAGGACACGACTGCGCCGCCGGCGCTTGCCGACAGGCGCGTGCCGTTGTCCATCGACGACCACTGCCGTTCGACGAGTCGACCGATTGCGATCGCGTTGCTCTTGGCGCGGAGCGCGAGATCCGCGCTGGTCTCGACCTTGTCGCGACGCACTTGGGCGAGCGACACGCGCAGCAGTGGCTGCAGCGCAGGGTCTTCGGTTGCGAGCTTGCCTTCGAGCGCGCGCGCGGTCGAAGGATCGCGCAATTCGCCGAGGCGCTGGATCGCGTAGCGACGCAGCAATGGGTCGTTGTGGTCGAGCGTCGCGACGAGCGCGGTCGCTTCGATCTTCGGATCCATCTTGGGCGACAGTTCTTGGAACAAGAACACGAGCGCCTCGCTCGTCTCCTTCGTCGAGTAGCGCACGGCCGCGGCCGCAGGAAGGATGTGGTCGGCGCAACCCAGATCGCAGATCGCGAGCAGCGCAGCAACGATGTCCTTGCTGCCGTCG
>CAIYFF010000466.1 GCA_903925435.1 uncultured Planctomycetota bacterium
AGCAGAACCGCACATCGAGAAGCACTGCGGCAACGGCGATGCCGCGAGCCTGCGCAGCGCGATGGACGCTGCGCGCTGCACGCAACCGGACCTCATTCTCGCGCTCGGCTCCGCGGCGGTCCGCGAGGCATGCGAACGTGGCGGGACGCAACCGATCGTCGGAGCTTGGTGCTTCGACCTCGCAGCAGCATGCGGCGACGCGCCGCGCAACCTGCTCTGGGGCGTCGAGACGCCGCCGCCGACGCGCCAGCAGGCGGAGTTGCTCGCATCGCTGGAACCCAAGCCATCGCGAATCGGCGTGGTCTATGCGCCCACAGAAGCGATCGCGGTGCGACAGGTCGCAGCGGCCCGAGCCATGCTCGCAGACTCGGGCATCGAACTCGTCGAGCAGCACATCACGGAGCCTTCGCAAGTCGACGCAGCGGTGCGCGAGCTCGCGCGCAACCGCGTGGATGCGATCTGGAAGCTCAGCGACACCACCGTCGCGAGGGCCTCGAAGACACTGTTCGAAAGTTGCGCCTCCTTGCGGATGCCAGTCATCGGCGACGCAGAAGCACAGCTTGCGCAAGGAGCCATAGCGGTCGCATTCCTCGACTTCCGAGCAGCAGGCGAACGCGCGGCACGCCTCGCGCAATGCGCACTCGACGCGAAGCATGCAGAGACTCCGCAATGGGAACGCTTCGACGAGCCTCGCGTTCTTCGCAACGAAGCGCGCATGCGCGAACTGGGCATAACTCTGCGCTGACGCGCGCTTGCCCATGCATCGCGCTGCGGCTCGAATCCGCCGCGTGATCGCAACGTGGACCGTAGAAGAAGCAGCGGCAGCAGCAGGAACTGCAGCGGCAGGCTTGCTGCTGGGCTTCGGCTTTGCGACGTGGCTGCGGCGAAGGGACCACGCGACGTTCGTGCTCGCGCGCGCTCCGCGTTTGCCGATTCGCGCGCTCGCAACGCACGACGATGCGTGGCTCACCGGCACCGTGACCGCCAAGAACCCGCTCATGTGCCCGTGGTTCGATCTGCCATGCGTTGCCTACTCGTATTGCATCGAGAAGGAAGTGACGCGCACGCGCACCGTGACGGACAGCAAGGGGAAGACGCGCACGGAGACCTACACGACATGGGACACCGTGCACTCCGAGTCCGAGGCGCAGGACTTCGACCTCGACGACGGCAACGCGATCCGCGTTGCGCTGACCGAAGGGGACAACGAGGCGATGGAGGGCGTTGGCCACGACTACGAGACGCCCAAACTGCGACACTCTGCGTCGCTGCTGCCGATCGACGCCACGGTCAGCACGCTCGGCGTGAAGCGCGATGACGGCACATTTGGACCGCTGCGCGAAGTGCCGCTGCTCGTGACAAGGCAATCGCCAGAAGCGCGCGTGAAATCGTCGCAGAAGAGCGAGAGCTGGCTGTTCTTTGCCGCGTTGCTGTTTCCGTTTGTCGGCGTGGGGATCGCAGCTGGACTGCTGCGTCGCGCGGAAACGGGCGCAGACTGGGCGATCGCATCGTCGTTCGGATTCCTCGTGTGGCTGCCGCAATGGTGGCTGCTCACCCACAACCGGTTCATCCGCCTCAAGCACCAAGTCACTGCAGCACGTCAGCAGATCGCCGTCGAGATCGCGTTCCGTGCGGACCTTGTGCCCAACCTCGTCGAAGTCGTGCGCCAATACGCATCGCACGAGTCGTCGCTGCTGCAGAGCTTGGCTGCGATCCGCGCCGGCAAGGGCCAGGACATCGACGCTGCAGTGCGCGGGGAGCCATTGGCGCTGGATGCAGTTCGCTCGACGTTGACGTTGCACGAACGCCACCCCGAGTTACGCGCGTCGCAGCTCTACCTCGATCTCCATGCGCGACTGTGGGCAGTCGAAGAGAAGATTGCGCACGCCAGGACCTTCTACGGCGACATCGTCACGGAGTGGAACGACCGCATCGCGAAGTTCCCTTCGGGCCTCGTCGCACGCGCGGCTGGATGCAAGGAAGCGCCACTGTTCGCAGCTGCATGCGAAGAACGGCTGCCCGCAAGGCTCGACTGCTGATCCACAAGGCAACCGCTTGCATTGACTGCAATCGGCAGGGCATCCTTCGCCCATGCGGAAGATTCGCCTAACCCTGTCCATCCCCCTCCTGCTTGCCTGCTCCTGCGTCACCGAGAACCACGGCGCCAATGCCTATGTCGCATTCGGCGGCGGTTCGATGAAGCACGAGACCAAGGGCACCGATCTCGACGACAAGACGGATGCTGGCTACTTCGCGCTCGGTGGCGAAGTGATGTTCACCGAGCGAGTCGGCGGCGGCATGCGACTCGAAGGCGCCGCGAGCGATGACGACATGTTTGCCGACGTGCCGGGCGCAGACGCCAGCGAGGTCGGCGATGGCGAACTGTTCTTCCACGGCACGGTGGGATTCGGAGAACAGCCACAGGAGATGCCGCTGCGCTTTGGCCTGTTCTTCCGCGGCTACTCGCTGGAAGAGAACGTGACTAGCGATCAAGTCAACTGGTCCTCGTTTGGCCCGCGCCTCGAATTCGCGCCGGACATCGAGTTGATCGAGAACGATGGCTTCCGCTGGTCGCTGCCGTGCCGGCTCGGAGTCGGCATCGGAGTTACGACGGTCAGCACCGATCCGGAAACGGAAGACTGGGACACGACGATGACGCAGTACGACGTCGGCATCGCGACGCGATTTGCGTTCAGCAAGGTCTGGTTCGATGTCGGCTATCTCAATCGCCACGCGAACTACAGCGAGAGCGACGAAACGGCTGGTCTCACGATCCTCGAAGTCGACACGACGTTCTCAGGTCTCGTGGTCACGTTCGGCGTCAAGTTCTGACTGAAGCGACGCAGCGCAACCAACCGCTCGCTGGCATCGGCGCATCGCGCGCAGGAACGCGATGCGAACTGCGCTGATGCCGATAACGGCCGGGTGACGCATTCGGCCGACCACGATGACGATTGGGCTCCGCTGCCTGCGGAGACGGTCAC
>CAIYFF010000467.1 GCA_903925435.1 uncultured Planctomycetota bacterium
ATGCTCATTCTCGTTCGCACGCTGGTTGGCGACACGCGCATAGTCGAACGACACGACGCCGCCGACGATCGCCGTCAGCAACACGAGCGTCGCAGTGAGCACCTCGCCGCGGTTGCGGCGCACGAACTTGCTGACGAGATACAACGTCGTCGGCGGTCCTGCGGTCACGGGTTCGAACGCGAGATGGCACTCGATGTCCATCGCCAATTCGGCGGCGGACGCGTAGCGACGCTCCGGCTCGCGCGCGCACGCCTTCTGCACGATCCAGTCGAGGTCGCCGCGCAGCTCGCGTTGCCACGCACTTGCAGGCGAACCCTTTGCAACGCGTTGGCTCGGCCGCTCGGGATCGGTGCGAAGAAGATGCTCGCGCACCATGATCGGGTCGCGCGCGTGTTCCCCGATCTCGCGCAACGGTTGCTCGCACGACAGCAACTCGAACAGCAACAACCCGAGCGCATGCACGTCGGTGCGCGTGTCGACGCGCGATGCATCGCCCGACAACTGCTCCGGCGCCATGTAGAGCGGCGTGCCCAACAGCGCGCCGGACTGCGTCAGCGTGAGATCCTCGTCCCCGCCCTCCAACGCGCGCGCGATGCCGAAGTCGATGAGCTTGGGCTGCGGTCCTGACGCTCCATCCGCAACGAGGACGTTCTGCGGCTTGAGGTCGCGATGCAGCACTCCCTTTTGGTGCGCGTGCTGCACGCCGTGACAGATCTGGCAGAAGAGCCGCAGTCGTTCGCGCAAGGACAGACCCTTCTCGTCGCAGAACGCTGTGATCGACTTGCCCTCCACCAACTCCATCGCGAAGTACGGCTGTCCCCATTCCGTCGCGCCGGCGTCGTAGAACTTCGCGATCGCCTCGTGGTTCATGCGGGCGAGCGCCTGCTGCTCGCGCGCGAATCGCTGGAGGATGGCATCGCTGTCCATGCCGCGCTTCAGCACCTTCAACGCAACGCGACGGCGCACCGGCTCCGATTGCTCGGCGAGATACACCTCGCCGAATCCGCCGCGCCCCAGTCGCGCAACGGGGCGGTAGGCGCCGATGCGCTCGGGCAAATCGAGCCCCCCGTTGGGCAAGGGGTCGAACACCGCGGCGGCCTTCTCCAGCGCGGCACGGTGCTGCGGGTTGGCCGAGGCGAGTTCGGCCAGAGCCCTTCGACGATCTTCTGCGGAATGCGCACGGAACAACGCCTCGCCGAGCGCGTCGGCAAGGTCGTCCGGCAGGCGTGGTGAGCCGGCTGCTGGATCAGACATGCCCAACATCTCACCGAACTGCAGTCGCACCGCCAAGAGGCGTGAGCCGGGCGACCGGCAGAGGCGCGGGTGCGCTAGATTGCGCCGCCCACAAAACGCCGTGCCGCTCGCCACCTTCCATCCGACGATCCGATCTTGGTTCGAGCAGACGCTCGGCCAACCGTCGCGCCCACAGACGATGGGCTGGCCCGCGATCGCGCGCGGCGAACACACGTTGATCGCAGCGCCAACCGGGTCGGGCAAGACGCTCGCAGCGTTCTTGGTCGCGATCGACCAGTTGCTGAAGCAGTGCGAGCTGAAGCAGGAGACGCAGGTCGTCTACGTGTCGCCGCTGAAGGCGCTGTCGAACGACGTGCAGAAGAACCTGCAGGCGCCGCTCGCCGCGATGCGCGCGCTCAACCCAAATCTGTCCGAAGTGACGGTGCAGGTGCGCACCGGCGACACGCCGAGCCGCGAACGCGCGGCGATGCTGCGCACACCGCCGCACATCCTCGTCACGACGCCGGAGTCGCTCTACCTGTTGCTGACAACGGCGCGCGGCCGCAAGCAACTCGCGAC
>CAIYFF010000468.1 GCA_903925435.1 uncultured Planctomycetota bacterium
GCGACAACGCCATCGAAGTGGACGGCGCCGAGCAGAGCGACTACCAGCCGGTCACGACCGGTTCGCTCGCGAACATGACGGTCATCGGCCAGCCGTTCGGCACGGCCTCGGGCGACCACCTCACGGCGTGGCGCGACAACGCGCGCATGCAGATCCGCAACTCGATCTTCATGGACGCCGGTGAGCAGGTCGTGCGCAACGACAACGTCGACGGCGACGGTGGCGCGGGCTACGGCTTCAACGGCACGCTGTCGTGGGCTGCCACGTGGACGACGCCTTACACGACGACCTCGACGGTCAACGCTCCGGCAAACCCGGCGGCGTTCTACCAGTCGCAGAGCGCTGGCAACCTGAACCAGATCAGCGACTGCGTCTTCTTCAACAACAACGCGGCCAACGCATACACCGAGGCCAACGCGCGCGGCGTGTTCGGCGCGGCCAACAACAACGTGCTCGCGACCGTGTCGCCGATCACGAGCATCACGCGCGGCACCTCGACCGTGCTGGGCTCGATCACGATGGCGAACGTCGTCGGTCTCAACCCGGCCGCTGCGAACGACGCGGTCAACAGCGTCGGCTTCCTCTCGGGCGACTCGTTCTTCACCGCGGCGAAGTATCGCGGCGCGTTCGCTCCGGGCGCAGCCAGCTGGCTCGCCGGCTGGACGGCCTCCGAGGCCTTCGGCTTCACGCCGACGAACGGCTGGAGCGACCTCGGCTACGGCAGCAACGCCGGCACGAGCGGCGCGCCGGTCCTCTCGGCCACGGGCACCCACCTCGCGTTCGCTCCGCTGAACTGGACCCTCAGCGCCTCGAAGGCTTCGGCCTTCTCGCTGTCGATCCTCGCGGTCAACGGCGGCACGACGTCGGGCGGCGGTCGCCTCGACTTCGCCCTCGCGGGTGGCACGCTGATCCCGGACCTCGTGAACGGTCTGATCACGTTCGCGGGCTTCACGGACGGCACGGGCAGCACGTCCTGGAACATCAACGTGCCGTCGGGCTTCCCGGCTGGCTACGCCTTCTACTTCCAGGCGGCTACGTTCGACGCGGCCGGTGCGGTGACGCCGTTCGGCAACATGACGCTGTCGAACGCGGTGTCGGTCACGATCGACTGAGGAACGGAGTCACGTTCTTCCGACGCGAGGCGAGCGCCTGAGGGCGCCCGCCTCGTTGCGTTTGTGCGCTGTGTTCTCTGCTATGCAGACGCACATCGAGTGCGGCAGCAGTTGCATTGCGGAGTTCTTGGCGCGACCGAGATTACAGATCCACCATGCGTTCCTTCTTCGTCTCGACTCTTCTCGCTCTCGTTGCGATTGCTCCGCTCTCCGCGCAATCGGTTCCTGCTGGCAGCGAGCAATCTGTGGGAGCGAAGAGCCAAGCGGATGCCGTCGATTGGCGCCGCAGTTTGCTTGAGCTCGCCGACTCTGCGTTCACGCGAATGCCGCTGGATCCGCATGCAAAGAACCGAGGACGGGGCCAGTTGACCGTCGTCGAGGCGAGTCTTGCGGCAGGCCTTCCCGAACTCGGGGCCGGCATCGCCAAGACGATTCCTGACTGGCGTCGCGGCCTTGCGCACGCGCATTGCGCGCAGTGGCTGCAGCAGCACGAGCGAGGCGATGAGGCGGAGCGCGAACTGCAGTTGGCTGAACAGGCTGCAAGGGCGATCCGCGCCGACGCGAACGAGCAGGCTTGGCGCGCGGAGCGCATCCTCGGCGTCGTTGCCCGCGTTCGCATGATGCGCGGCGAGATGGAGAAGTTCGCGGAGGCGAGCAAGGAGCTCGGGCCGGTGGAGGGAGCTGTGCTGCAAGAAGAGGCGGCGCTGCGAATGCCCGAGGAGTCCTTCGCGAAATGGCTCGAGCAGGCGGACACGACGATTGCCTCGGCGCAGTTCGATCCGATCCAGGCGACGTTGCAGTCGTGCGCAAAGCTCTATCGCCGTTTCTACGAAGACGAAGACAAGCGCGCGCAGTTGGAGAAGCGCGTCGCCGAGGGCTACTCCAAGTTGCCGCTGCAGGTCCGCGTGAAGTTGCTCGTCGAGATCGGCGGTGTGGCCGCGGACAAGAAGGACGCTGCAAAGACGATCGAGATCTGCGATCGCATCGACCGCGTGCTCGCGACTGCCGCATGGCGCGCCGAGGACAAGGTGCCTGCGTTCGCGGACCTTGCCGTGTTGCTCCACCGCGGCGGCGAAGTCGCGCGTGGCAAGCAACAGTTGGACGCCGCGGCGAAGGCGTTTGCGGACGGTCGTGCGTCGATCTTCGATATCTACCGGGCAGCATCGCTGCGCTCGCTCGCAGAAGCTGCCACGGCGATGGGGGACTCGCCCCGTGCAATGGAGTTCTGGCGTGCCGCGGTCGAGGCTGGCGTCGAGAACCCCAACTCGCGCCCGCGCGCGGACGACCTCGGTGCGACTTGCCTATCGTTCGTGAAGGCCGGAGTGCAGCCGGAGGCGGGCATCGAGAAGCGGTTGCGCGAGATCGCCGGCTCGCTCGCCGCGCCCTGGTGACCGGGCGAACGGCGGCGGCGCCAGCTCGCGATCCGTTCGCAGGCTCTTCACGCTCCGCGCCGCGCCTTCTCGCTAGAACCACCTCGGCTTCACGGAGTCCTCACACAGCGACCTAGGTTGGCTGGCCTCTCGTGAAGCAACGGCCCCTCATCCTCTGGCTCGCTGCCCTGGTTCCCCCCAGCGGAGCCTTGTGCGCGCAGCAGCCCGGCTCGATCCGCGGCGTCGTGACCGACAAGGATTTCGGTGGCCCGGTTTTCGAGGCGCTCGTCACCGTGCTCGGCCGATCGGACTCCGCGAAGACCACCGAGCAGGGTAACTACCTGCTCAAGGACCTTCCGCAAGGCACCTACACGCTGATCGTCTCGAAGGACGGCTATGTGCGGCAGGTGCGGCCCAACGTGACGGTCGGCGCCGGCCAGTTGGTCGAGATCGATGTCGCCCTCGCCGGCGACTACACGGACCTCGAGGAATACGTCGTCCAGGACATCCTCGCCGTGGGTGGTGGCAGCGAGGACTCGCAGTTGCAGCTTCGCTTCGAGAGCCCGTCGCTGATGGACTCGATCAGCGCCGATCTGATCGGCCGCGCGGGCGCCAGCAATGCCGCGGACTCGCTGCGCCTCGTCGCTGGCGCGTCGCTGCAGAACGGCAAGTCCGCGGTCATTCGCGGCCTTCCCGACCGTTACGTCAGCTCGCAGTTGAACGGCGTGCGCCTGCCGTCCGCCGACGAAGACAAGCGCGCTGTCGAACTCGATCAGTTCCCCGCCGCCGTGATCGAGAGCGTGCAGGTCACCAAGACCTTCATGCCCGACCAGCAGGGCGATGCCTCCGGCGGCGCCGTCGACGTGCGCATGAAGGGCGTGCCTGACGAGCCGCTGTTCTTCCAGTGGCGCACGCAGGTCAGCAACAACAACCAAGTCACCGGCAAGAGCAGCTTCCTCGGCTACGAAGGCGGCGGCGTGCACTTCTGGGGCCGCGACGGTGGCGACCGCGACCAGCAACTCGACAGCCTCGGCCAGAACTGGGATGGCGCGGTCGGCGTGCGGCGCGAGGCGGCGCCAGTCGACTTCAAGTGGTCCGCGGCCGTCGGCGGCAAGACGGAGATTGCCGATGGCGTGCAAGTCGGCGGCTTCGTCAGCACGTTCTACGAGCACGACAGCAACCACTTCACCAACGGTCGCGACGACAGCTTGTGGGTCGATACGCCTGGCGACCCGATGACGCCGCAGACGACGAGCAGCGTGCTGGGGCAGGACTTCAAGACGCGCCTCTACGACGTCACGCGCAGTTCGCAGTTGGTGCAGTTCGGAACGCTGACGACCGCAGGCCTGCAGACGAAGAACCACTCGGTCACGTTCGCGTGGCTCAACTCGCTGACGTCCGAAGACTCGGCGACGCTCGCCGAGGACACGCGCGGCAAGGAGTTCTTCTTCCCGGGCTACGACCCGAACAACACGTCGACGCCGGGCCACGCCGAGAACCTTGCGGCGCCGTATCTGCGACTCGAGACGCTGCAATACACCGAGCGCACTTCGGACACGCTGCAGTTGAGCGGCCGCCACACCTTCGAGATCGAGGGCGCGGGATCGTTGAAGTCGCCGCAGTTCGATTGGACGGCGTCGCGTAGCACTGCGGACAAGCTGCAACCTGACAAGCGCGTGTTCGGTTCCAGCTGGGACTCGACCAACGGCGGAACGTGGTCGCCGTTCAAGCCCGCTGCCAACTTCACGATCGGTAACCTGCAGCGCATCTGGAAGGACATCCAGGAAGAGAGCACGCAGTACTCGACCAACCTCAAGCTGCCGTTCGACCAATGGAATGGCATCGAGGGCTATGCCAAGGTCGGTTGGTTCCAGGATCGCGTGAAGCGAACGTTCGATCAGGACACGTTCAGCAACTTCAACGACAACTCGACGTTCAACGCGCCGTATGAGCAGTACTGGAGCGCGTCGTTTCCGTTCCAGAACCACCCGATCACTGCCGCCGAGATCGACGTCGACTACAGCGGCAAGCAAGACATCGACGCGTTCTACGGCATGGTCGACATGCCGCTCGCGCAAGGCCTCAACCTGGTTGGCGGCGCTCGCGTCGAAGGGACGAAGATCGACATCGTCAACGACCCTGAGGCCGACGTCGTTTGGTTCCCGCCAGGCACGTCTGCGCCCGCTCCCTTGCTGCCCGGTGAAGCGGACGTCGCGTTCGAGCAGGATGACCTGCTGCCGGCTGCGGCGCTGATCTACGAAGTCGTGCCCGACGTCACGTTGCGCGCTGCCTATAGCGAGACCGTCGCGCGCCAGACGTTCAAAGAACTCACGCCCGTGCTGCAGCAGGAATATCTCGGCGGCCCGGTGTTCATCGGCAATCCCGACCTGCAGATGAGCGCGCTCAAGAACTACGACCTGCGCGCGGACTGGACGCCGTATGCGGGTGGCCTGTTCTCCGTGTCGTGGTTCAAGAAGGACATCGAGCTGCCGATCGAATACGTGCAGCGCGTGTCGTCCGTGTTCACCTACACGAGCGCCGTCAACTACCCAGAAGGTTCGCTGCAAGGCTGGGAGTTCGAGACGCGCCACGGCCTCGGCCAGTTCCTCAAGCCGCTCGACGGATTCGCCGTTGGCGTCAACGCGACGTGGATCGAGTCGGTGGTGCAGTTGTCGCAAGAGGACATCGATCAGTTCAACTTGCCGACGATCGACGCGCCCATGACGGAGCGCGACATGACGAACGCGCCGGAGTCGATCTACAACGCGTTCCTCACGTGGGAGTCGGAGCGCCTCGGCACGCGCATCGGCCTGTTCTACACGCGCACGGGCGACACGCTGATCGCTGGCGCGGGCCAGGCAAACGACAACTACGTGCCCAACGTCTACCAGACGGATTTCGACAACCTCAACTTCAGCTTCGTGCAGTCGCTGAATGAATGGTGCGACTTCCAGTTCCAGGCCAAGAACCTGACCAACCCGGACATCGAGCAGGTCTATCGCTCGCCCTACATCGGCGACGACGTCAGCAAGATCTCCTTCTCTCGCGGCGTGGACTACTCGATCGGCATCGGCGGCCGCGTGAAGTTCTGAGCCGCGCGCAACACAGCATTCGCAACGGACCCCCATCGTCATGAGCATCCAAGACACGCACACGGCATCCCGCATCGGCGCATCGGCGCTTCTTGCGGCATCCCTCTGCATCGGCGCACTGCGCGCGCAGGACCAGGGCGCACCGAAGCCGGCCGACGCACAGCAGGCTCCTGCAGTTTCGCAGCAAGGAGAGTCGCAGTCCGCGGAGACCACGCGCGCGACGCTGGAACGCTGGGTCGAAGCGCGCAAGCAATCGAGCAAGGCTCGCAGCGACTGGCGCGTCGAGAAGGAGTCGCTGCAAGAGCGCGTCGACATCGTGCGTCGTCAGATCGCCACGCTGAAGGAGCGCATCGCCGAGACCGAGAAGAGCATCGGCGCCGCGGACCAGCAGAAGACGCAACTCCAGGCTGACGGTGCCAAGATCAAGGTGACGACGGATCGCCTTGAAGCCGGCGTTGCGGCGCTCGAAGAGCAAGTGCGCGCGCTGCTGCCGCGCCTGCCCGATCCAATCCAGCAGAAGGTCGCACCGCTGAGCCAGCAGTTCCGCGCGCCCGTAGAGGGCGTTGCGCAGAAGAAGCTCTCGGTTGGCGCCCGCTTCGGCAACGTGCTCGGCGTGCTCAACCTCGTGCAGAAGTGGAACAACGAAGTGTCGGTCACGAGCGAAGTTCGCACGTTGCCCGATGGCACGACGGCCGAAGTCGCGTGCATCTACTTCGGGCTCGGCCAGGGGTTCTACGTGTCGGCCAAGGGCGACGCCGCAGGCGTCGGCCTCGGCACGCCCGAGGGCTGGAAGTGGACCCCGCGCAACGACGCAGCGAAGGCCATCCAGGCCGCCATCGACGTCTACCAAAGCAAGGCCATGGCGAGCTTCGTCGGCCTTCCCTTCGAGATCCAGTGAGCCGCAGAGGACCGACCATGACGACGCTCCGCACGATTGCCGTTGCCTTGCTGATCGCGTTCGCGCCTGTGGCGCTCGCGCAGCAGGACACGCCTAAGGACAAGTTCGCGAAGGCGAGCCAGGACCTCCAAAAGCAGCTCGCCGACTCGCTCGCGGAGCTCGACGCCGCGATGAAGCAGATCGCGGATGAGAAGATCCCGCTCGGCCGCCAACTGCGTGATCTCGAGTCCGAGCTTGCGCAATTGCGTGCCACGGCAGCCGACAAGTCGAGGCAGCTCGACGTCAGCTCGCAGGCTCTCGGCAACCTCACGGCTGAGATCAAGCGCGGCAAGGACGAGGTCAGCTACCTCTCGAACCTGTTCACGGAATACGTGCGCAACTTCGAGTCGTCGCTGCACATCGCCGAAGTGCAGGTCCACGCGAAGGACCTCGCAGACGCGAAGCTCGCCGCGGACAACCAGGCGCTCGAGCAGGATGCGGTGTTCGCCGCGCAGGCGGGCGTGGTGACGCGTTCGATCCAGCGCATCGCCGATTGCGTCGGTGGCTCGTCCTACGACGGTCGCGCGGTCGCGCCGAGCGGCACGCTGACGAACGGCACGTTTGCCCTCTTCGGCCCGCTCGCGGTGTTCCGCGGCAAGGACGGCGCGGTGGTTGGCACCGTCGAGCAGAAGCTCGGCTCGCTGGAGCCGTCGGTGACTGCGTATCCGATGCCGGAGCAGAACGCTGCCGCTTCCGCGTTCGTAGCAGCGCGTCGCGGCGATCTGCCGGTCGATCCGACCCTCGGCTCTGCGCTCAAGGTCGCGGAGACGGAAGAGACGATCGTCGAACACTTCCTCGCTGGTGGTGCGGTCATGTGGCCGATCCTCGCGGTCGGCGTCGCTGCGTTGCTCGTCGCCATCTACAAGTGGGTCGCGTTGAGCCTCGTGAAGCGTCCGAACCGTCGTCAGGTCAAGACGCTGCTCGAGTCGGTGCGCGAGAAGGACTTCGCTGCGGCGCAGGCCGTTGGCAAGGAGATGAAGGGCCCGATCGGCGAGATGCTCGCTGCTGGCGCCGCAAACCTCGAGGAGTCGAGCGAGCTGCTTGAGGAAGTGCTGTTCGAGCGCATCCTCGCCGCCAAGCTGCGCATCCAGAGCCTGTTGCCGTTCCTCGCGGTGTCGGCTTCGTCCGCGCCGCTGCTCGGCCTGCTCGGCACCGTGACGGGCATCATCCAGACCTTCAAGCAGATCACGATCTACGGCAGCGGCGACGTGAAGTCGTTGTCGGGCGGTATCTCGGAAGCGCTCATCACGACGGAATACGGACTCATTGTCGCGATCCCGTCGTTGCTGCTGCACTCGTTGCTGTCGCGCAAGGCGCGCGGACTCGTCAGCGAGATGGAGACGCTCGCGGTGCAGTTCACCAACGCGGCCGGCCTCGGCGGCGGATCGAGCAGCGGTGGTTCGTCGGCCGCAGCGGCCTACCAGCCTTCGGATGTTCGTGAACAAGTGCGCGCGGTGATCGGCGAGATCCTCGGTCCAGTGCTCGATGGCGAAGACGGCGGCGCGAAGCCGCGCGTCAGCTGAAGCAAGGCAACCAGAGCAACCCGCGATGGACTACATCCCCGAACCCCTGCTGCGGCTCTGGTCCGAAGCCATGGCGATCTGGATCGCCGGCGGTTGGGCCATGTGGCCGATCGCCTTCACGGCGGTGGTCCTGTTCGGGCTTGGCAGCAGCGTGGCCGTTGGCC